>QOAX01000168.1 GCA_003972865.1 Verrucomicrobiota bacterium
GCCTCGTCGCCGGCACGGCCGGAATGATCCTCAGCGGGCTGCTGCTCAGCTCCGCGCTGCTGCCGCCGCTTGGGGTGATGCTCGCGCTGGCGGTCGTGCTGGCGGGGGTCGCCTGGCTGCAATGGCGGTTTCTCGTACGCGTGTATGCCCGGGCACAAATCGCGCTCAAGGAAACGTTTGAGGCCAGCGAGCTTGGCCAAGCGGAGGTCGAGGCCGCCGACCTGCCAGCCGGTTTGCTCGAGGCCGCGCACCTGGACAGCGTGCGCCTGGCCAAGGGCAGCCCGGTGATCGATCAACGGATCGGTGAACTGGAGTTGCGCGCGAACACCGGCGTGAGCATCGTGGGCATCGAGCGCGACGGAGAGCGCATCGTCAACCCCGGCCCGGAGGAGACGCTGCTCGAGGGCGACCGGTTGCTGCTGCTCGGCGAGGACACCAAACTCCCCAAAGCCAAGGCCGAGTTGAACGGCTAACTTCGAACCTACTCGGCGGCGGTTGTTTTCGGCTTGAGCTGCGGGAAAAGCAGGACGTCTCGAATGCTCTCCTGTCCAAGCAGCATCATGATCAGCCGATCGATGCCGATGCCGATGCCGCCCGCTGGCGGCATGCCGTGCTCGAGCGCGACGAGGAAGTCTTCGTCGAGCTTCTGCTGCTCCCCTCCCGCTTGGTTTTGCAAAGCCTCGCGCTGTGCCACCGGATCGTTTTGCTCGGTGTACGCCGGGGCGATTTCCTGCCCGTTGATGCAGCACTCGAACACCTCGATCGTCGTCGGGTCGTCCGGCGTGAGTTTGGCCAAGGGGATCAGTTCCTTCGGCAAATGCGTGACAAACGTCGGCTGAATCAGCGTCGGCTCGATGAGTTTTTCGAACAGGCCGTTGGTCACTTCGTAATCCATGTAGTCGGGGCCGATCTCTGCGCCGAGGTCGAGGGCTCGTTTGCGGCGTTCGTCCGGCGTGATGTCGAACCAGTCGTCGCCGCCCTTCTCGCGGATCAAATCTTTGTACTTCACGCGACGCCACGGGCCGGTGAGGTCGATCGTGCGGGTGACGTTGCCCTCGGCGTCTTTGTGCTCGATGACGAGCGTGCCGACGACTTTTTCGGCGACACGCGTGATCATCGATTCGAGCAACTCCATCATCGTCTCGTAATCGCCGAACGCCTGATACGCCTCGAGCATCGTGAACTCCGGATTGTGCCTCGGCGAGATGCCTTCGTTGCGGTAGTTGCGGCCGATCTCGAACACGCGGTCCATCCCGCCGACGAGCAGCCGTTTCAAGTAAAGCTCAAGCGCGATGCGCAGATAAAACTCACAGCCCAGCGCGTTATGCCGGGTGACGAACGGCTGCGCCGCAGCGCCGCCGGGGATCGCCTGCATCGTCGGCGTCTCGACCTCGATGAAGCCGCGCTCGTGCATGAAGTCGCGAATCTCGCGGATGATCGCGCTGCGTTTGTAAAAGACCTGCTTGACGTCGTCATTGGCGATGAGGTCGAGGTAGCGCTGGCGGTAGCGCGTCTCGATGTTCGAGAGCCCGTGCCACTTCGCCGGGAGCGGCCGCAGCGCCTTGCCGACGACGGTGAACTCCGCCATCTTGAGCGTGATCTCCCCCGTGCGCGTCGTGAACATCGTCCCCTTCACGCCGATGAAATCGCCGAGGTCGAGCTTCTTCAGCACCTCGAACGCCTCGTCGCCGAGGGCATTTTTCTGCGCGTAAACCTGCATCCGATCGGAGCCGTCGCGGATGTCCAAAAAGACGCTTTTGCCCATCGTGCGGAACGCCGTCATGCGCCCGGCCAGGGCGACCTCGCGGCCTTCCTCGTACTTTTCACGCGCCCCGGCGCACGTCTCGTCCGGGGTGAACTTGTTGGCAAACGGCTCGATGCCCTTCTCCCGCAACGCGGCCAGATTGGCCCGGCGCTGCTCGATCAATGAATTTTCCTCTTCCATGAAACTCCCAAAAAGGGCGCACAGTTAATCATCCCGCCGCCCGCTTGGCCAACGAAAGTTTTGCCCTTGGCCAACCACTGGCCAAGCGGTTGACGCCGCCCGGGCTGTCGCTAAACTCGATCGACCGACCATTCATGAAAACGCGTCATTCCACCATCCTCCGGCTTGGCTTGGGCATCGTGCTGGGTGCCGCCGGCTGCACCACGCCCAAGCTCGCCCAGCAAAAGCGGGTCGTTTACGGCGAACGCAACGACCACGAGCTGGCCTACGAATTCCTGCAGCCTCGGAAAACCAACGGCCTCGGCGTCGTGGTGATGGTGAGCGGCGGCTGGCGCTCGAACCCCGACGACTTCGAGCCAAAGATCGGCAAGGCGTTCCTGCGGCGCGGCTACACGCTGTTTGCCGTGTCTCACCTCTCCCAGCCCAAGGCGACCATCCCGGAGATTTACGAGGACGTCACCCGCGCCGTGCAGCACATCCGCGAACACGCCGATGAGTACGGCGTCGATCGCGGCCAACTCGGCGTCACCGGGGCCAGCGCCGGTGGGCACTTGAGCCTGATGATTGCCACCCGGGGCAAGGAGACCACCGGCAAGCCGGACGGACTCGTCCGGGCGGTGGCAATCTTCTTCCCGATCACCGACATGCTGAATCTGGGCAAGCCCTCCAAAAAGGAAAAGGATGGCGGGCCACCAAAAAAATTTCGGATGGTGTTCGGCATCGACCCGGACGATATCGACGCGTGGAATCGAGTCGGCCGCGAGTTGTCACCGATCCACCACATTGACGCAGACACGCCCCCGGTGCTGATTATTCACGGTGACGCCGACGAGGTGGTGTCGATCAAGCAATCCGAGTGGTACATCGACGCCGCCAAAAAGCACGGGGCCAAGGCCAAGCTCATCCGCAAGCGGGGCAAGGGCCACGGCTGGGTAACCATCCTGTGGGACATGCGCCAATTCGCCAAGTGGTTCGACGAACACCTCGAGCCTCCCGCCAACAACTGATACTCACTCGCCGGCGGTGAGCCAGTCGAGGTCGATCCCGGGTTTGGCTTTTCCTTGTTTCCTTCGTGGCTAGCGCCTTCGCGTGAGGCCATCGAACATCCGCCTGGCCAAGCGGAACTTGCAACGGGGCGGGGTTTGCGGTAGTCAACCCGGCTGCGTTTTCGCGTGGCTGGCCGCCGGGCCGGCCTCCTCGCTTCGGCCCCAACCGGGGCAATTGCCAATGGCATTGATCGTACAGAAATTCGGCGGATCATCGGTGGCCGACATCGACCGTATCCGCAATGTCGCCAACCGCGTGGCCGAGTACCGCCACCGCGGAGACCAGGTCGTCGTGGTCGTCTCGGCGATGAAGGGCGTGACGGACAATCTCATCGACATGGCCAAGTCGCTCATGCCGGTGCCGAGCGAACGCGAGATGGACATGCTGCTCGCCACCGGCGAGCAGACCACCATCGCGCTGCTGGCCATTGCGCTGCAGTCGATGGATATCCCGGCCGCGTCGCTCACCGGCGCGCAGGCCGGCATCGTGACGGACGGCGTCCACTCAAAGGCGAAGATCCGCAACATCACGCCCAGTAAAATCCACGCGCTGCTCGACGCCGGCAACGTGACCATCGTCGCCGGATTCCAGGGCGAAACGAGCGAGGGCCACATCACCACGCTGGGCCGCGGCGGCTCCGACCTCACGGCGATCGCGCTGGCGTCCGTACTCAAGGCCGACCTCTGCCAGATTTACACGGACGTCGATGGCGTCTACACCAGCGACCCGCGCATCGTGCCCACGGCGAAAAAACTCGAGGAAGTTTCGTACGACGAGATGCTCGAACTCGCCAGCCTCGGCGCCAAGGTGATGCAATCGCGCTCGGTGGAGTTCGCCAAGAAGTTCGGTGTCATTTTCGAAGTTCGCTCCAGCCTCAACGACAACCCCGGAACCCTCGTGAAGGAAGAAACTCAAAGCATGGAAGACGTCGTGATTCGCGGCGTGTCGCTCGACAAGAATCAGGCCAAGGTCACCCTCGTCGGCGTGCCGGACAAGCCGGGCATGGCCTCCCGCGTGTTTCAGCAGTTGGCCGATTCGGCGATCAACGTGGACATGATCGTGCAGAATATCAGCCACGGCACCGACACCCCGGCGACCGATCTCTCGTTCACCATCGACAAGCCGGACATGGCCGGGGCGCAGGCCGTCATCGACGGTTTGCGCGGCGACATCGGTTTTGTCGATGTGCTCGCCGACGAAAACATCGGCAAGCTCTCCATCGTCGGCGTCGGCATGCGCAGCCACTCCGGAATCGCGGCCAAGGTGTTCGAGGTGCTGGCCAAGGCCGGCGTAAACATCCAGATGATCTCCACCAGCGAGATCAAAATCTCCGTCGTCATCGGCATCGACAAGGCAGAGGAAGCCGCCCGCGCCGTCCACGACGCCTTCCTCGGCTAACGCGCTTGGCCGGCGACCCCCCGCGATGTAACCTCCGGCCAGGCGGCCACGTATCATTGGCTGGTATTTTCGGATGAATCGCAAACGACACATAGCCCTCATCGCCACATTGCTGGCGCTGGCTGGCGCTTGGACGGGCGGCTTGCCTGCGCCGGCCAAGGCGAAACTGGTGTTCACCGACATCAAGGGCAAAAACCACACGCCGTTCGCCTCCGCCAAGACCAAGGCGGTGGTGTTCGTTTTCCTGCTGCGCGACTGCCCGGTGTCGAATGTTTACGCGCCGGAGATCACGCGCATCCACAGGGAGTACTCGAAGAAGGGCGTCGCGCTGTACCTCGTGCATCCCGATCGCGATACGGATGCCAAGTCCGCGTTGGCTCATGCGAGTGAGTATAAACTCACCACGCCGGTCGTGCTCGATCACGACCACAAACTCACTCGCCTCGCCGACGCGCAGGTCACGCCGGAGGCTGCAGTGTTCGACGACAAAGGGCGCCTGGTGTATCGTGGGCGCATTGACAATCTTTATGCCGACTTCGGCAAAAAACGCGCCAAACCGACCCGGCGCGACCTGCGTGACACGCTCGACGCGCTGCTCGCCGGCAAGGCCCTGGCCAAGCGCACAACCAAGGCGGTCGGCTGCTACATCGATTTTTCAAATGACAAAGAAAAGAACAAATAAACTCATCCGCACCGGGCTGGCGCTGGCCGGTTTTGCCGCACTGCAAACCAGCGCGACCGCCGCGGCGAAAGCCAAGCCGACGTTCACCGAGGACATCGCACCGATCATTTACAACAACTGCACCGAGTGCCACCGCGACGGCCAGGCAGCGCCGTTCACACTCAAAAACTACAACGACGTGAAGAAGCGCGCGCGCCTGATCACCAAGGTCACTGGGGATCGCTTCATGCCGCCTTGGCACCCGGTCGAGGGGCACGGCAAATTCGTCGATGAGCGCCGCCTGACCACCGACGAGCTGGCCACGCTCAAAAACTGGCATGCCACCGGCATGGCCGAGGGGCCGGCCGACAAGCTCCCCGAGCCGCCCAAGTTCGCCAGCGACTGGCTGCTCGGCGAGCCGGATCTCATCGTGAAAATGCCCAAGGCCTACACCATGCGAGCCGACGGCTCCGACATCTACCGCAGTTTTTGCATCCCAATGGACCTCAAGGAGGACAAGTGGGTTGCCGGCTTTGAGGTGCGCCCCTCCGCACGCGCGGTGCTGCACCACGTCATCATCCGCATCGACCAAACCGGCGAAGCCCGCAAGGCCGACGGCAAGCGTGGGACGCCCGGTTTCAGTGGGATGCGCGGCATCGGCCGCAGCTCGCGCGGTTCGCGCCGTGGCGGCAGCAACGACGTTTTCTCCGGCAGCCTTGGCGGGCTGGGTGGCTGGGCCGTTGGCGGCACACCGCGCATTCTCCCATTGGGCTTGGCCCGCAAACTCCCCGCCGGGGCCGATCTCGTGCTGAACTCCCACTTTCACCCCTCCGGCAAGGAGGAGAACGAGCAGACCACCATCGGCCTGTACTTTACCGACAAAAAACCGGATCGGACGCTCATCGGGTTTCAAGTGCCGCCCATCTTCGGCAGCATTTCCGGCCTCGACATCCCGGCTGGCGATAGCAACTACGAGCTCAAGAGCTCCTTCACCACGCCGGTGGACATCGACCTGGTCGGCGTCGGCGCGCACATGCACTACATCGGCCACACGGCCAAGGCCCACGCCACGCTGCCGGACGGCACCGTCAAGCCGCTTTTTTACATCGACGACTGGGACTTCAACTGGCAGGGCCGCTACACGTACGATAAACCGATCCGGCTCCCCGCCGGCACCACCGTCGAGGGCACTGTCTCCTTCGACAACTCGGCCACCAATCCGCACAACCAATTCAACCCGCCGCGCCGCATCCGCTGGGGACTCGAGTCCACCGACGAGATGGGCAGCGTCATCTTCAGCGCCGTGCCCGCGCGCGAGGCGGACCTCGACGAATTCAACGCCGCCGTCCGCGACCACGTCGTCGATGAGGCCCGCCTGATGGCCGAGCGCCGGTTCGGCGAACGCGCAGGGGGCAGCCGAAGCCGCCGTGGTGACTTGGGTGGTCGGCTGGAACAATTCCGTAACCGCAGCTCCGGGGGTGGCAACCGGCTCGGCGGCGACTGGCGCGGCCGCCTGGGCACACGCCTCAAGGAATTGGACAAAAACAACAACGGCGAAATCGAGCCCGACGAAGTCGATGACCGCTCTCGCCGCTACATTCGGTTCATCGACACCAACAAAGACGGCCGAGTCAGCAAGGAAGAACTCAGCCAAATCAGCGGCCGCTAAACACCGACAAAAATTTACCATTCAAAAGCCGCCGAACTTCACGGCGGCTTTTTTCATCTGCACAACGCAGTGACCAAGCGTTCAAGTTGCACGCGGGTGTGTTCGCTAGAAATGGCGAAGCGATAAAAAGCACCCTCGCTTCCCGTTGGGTAACGAATGCACGAAGGATAAATGCCGTTAGCCAAAAGCCGGCGGCGGCGCGCCACAGCGGTTTTTTTTGCAGGGCATTCGAGACTGA
>QOAX01000259.1 GCA_003972865.1 Verrucomicrobiota bacterium
GACGCTTGACCCCGGCGCGACTCGCGAACAAAACACCCTTTCCGATGCCACATGGCTGGTCACCGCCGAAAAAGACAAACCGCTGGGATGCTTAATCTCGACGTCGAAGTTGTCGAAGGCAATCATGGCGAAGGATTCGTGAGGAAGAACTCCTCTATATACAGCCAAACGAGCAGAGGTTGTTGAACTTATAGACTACAAGCGGCGGTTCGCTGGTAACAAAACCCAATTGGACAAACTGGCCCGCCTGCATCCGTTCATCTGCGGGCTCGACACAACTGACTTGGGAGCCGTTGACCTTGCGATCAAACGGATTCGAGAATACCCGGGAGTCTGGGAGGGGCTAGGGGAACTCATGTCGCGCCACGACGACCTCACCAACCTGACCACCGGGGAACGCCCCCGGGCGAACCACCCGTCGTTCATCCGGCTGTTCAAGTTTGCCGGGCGGGTCAGTCTCCCTGTCAGCATTCACCACAACGTCGCGCCAATCTCACGCAACGAAAGTGAGGTCAAGCAGCCCTTATATCTGGGCGAGTTTCTGGCCCTGCTGAAAAGCACGATCAGCGACGAAGCCAATGCGGCCAACCGGCCCAAGGTCATCTGGTGCCACGCCGGCATCAGCCGCAGGATTGTGGTCGAGAATTACAGGCAAACCCTCGAGCGAATCCTCGACGAGTATCACGAGAATCTTTACCTGGATTTGTCGTGGGTGGTGCTCGGCTCCTATGTTTACAAGGACCTGGACGGGTGGGTGGTCCTGATCCAAAAATACCCGGACAACTTTCTCATCGGATCGGATTCGGTCGGCAAATACAGCGGCATCCCGATGGAGTTGAAGAAATATCAGGCCCTCCTGAACGCCCTGCCGACTAAAACCCGATCCAAGGTCGCCTACAAAAATCTCGCCAGTATCCTCCGCAAAGCCGAAGCCGAGCGGAACCAAAAGGGATTCGGAAAAGGCGCGATCACCCTGCCCCACGATTTTTCCCTACCAGAAAACTTCGGCCTGGAGGCTTTGAACAAAAAATGAGGGGTCACGCATATGGCATCCAACGCTTGAAAAAGCCAAATCAAATGGGGATCACTCCCCCGCTCAGCTTCACTGCTCAAGCACCCTTGAAAATTAGGTTTTTGAGCCGTATCAACCTCTGTCGCAGAACCTACCGGCTGATCAAATGAGTTTTCTGACTGGCCAGAACGTGTAAACAATAGGCATACTGAGCCAACGATGAGAACGGCTTTTTTGGCAATTTGTATGATGCTGCTCGCGGGGTGTGCCGGAGTGACCAAGCCGCCGCCCAAGCGCATCGCCGCCGTTGTCACCGAGTACCGCCACAACTCCCACGCGGACGTCATCGTCGGGCGGCTGGTGGAATCGCACACGCTCGATGGCAAGGGCGAATTTCCCAATTTAAAACTGGTTTCGCTGTACACCGACCAGGTGCCCTCCAGCGACACGAGCCGTGAATTGATGCAGCAAAATGGCGTGCCCATTTTCACGAACATTGCCGATGCGCTCACGCTCGGCACCGGCAAACTGGCAGTCGATGGCGTGTTGCTCGTGGCCGAGCACGGGAACTATCCCAAGAATGAGACCGGCAACGTCATCTGGCCGAAACGGCGGTTGTTCGAGGCCGTTGCGAAGGTGTTTCGCGCCAACAACGCCTCCGTGCCGGTGTTCTGCGACAAGCACCTGTCCGACAACTGGCGCGATGCAAAGTGGCTTTACGACACAGCGCATGAATTGAAGTCGCCGCTGATGGCCGGCTCTTCGCTGCCCACGCTCTGGCGGCGACCCCCGGCGGATGTACGTCGCGGAGCCAATCTCACGCAGATGGTGGCCATCTCGTATCACACGCTGGATGCATACGGTTTTCACGCACTTGAAATGGTGCAGTGCCTGGCCGAGCGCCGTGCGGGAGGTGAGACGGGCGTGCGGCAAGTGCGCTGCCTCTCGGGCAACGCGGTCTGGGAGGCGGTGGCCAACGGCACGATCGACGAGGGACTGTTGCAGGCGGCCGTGGTTCCGCTGGAAGGCAGCCTGGTGAAACGGGGAAACCGGTCGCTGATGGAACTGGCAAAAGAACCGACAGCGATGATAGTCGACTACCGAGACGGATTTCGGGCCAGCATCCTGACGCTTAATGGCGCGGTCAACGAATGGAGTGTGGCATGGCACGAGGACGGTAAAACCAAGGCAACAATGTTCTGGACGCAGGAGGCGCGACCGTTCATGCACTTCACCTATCTTGTTAAGGGCACCGAGCAGATGTTCCACACGGGCAAGCCCTCTTGGCCGGCGGAGCGCACATTGTACACCAGCGCCATTCTCGACGCGGCGCTTATCTCATTGAAGCGGGGCGGCACAGCAGTGCCGACACCCTACCTGGACATCCCGTATCAGCCCGACTGGAACTGGCAACAGCCTCCTCCGCCCCCTCCCGGCCGGCCCATTCACGAAAAATGACACGGCGATCTTTCAAGGACCGCCCCAAACAAGCCTCGCCCTGATCACCCCTTCCCGCTTGGCCAAGCGCATTCGGCTGGATTCGTCGGCTTGTTGAAAGCACCAGTTATTGGAAATTGTGGCTTGGCTCCTTGTTTGATTCCTCCACGGATTGCAACTGAATTCGTGTCGCCTGGGCGCCCAGCACGTCCAGGTTGTCGGTGCGCTGCACAAAGGCGACGGCGCCCAGGTTGCGTCCTTTTTCGCCGGGAGCGAACTTGAGCTTAAACGTGAATTCATGCCCAGTCGGGCCGGCGAGCTCGACGCAATTGAACTCCAAAACAACATTGTCCATGCTCAGCACTCGTCCCTTGTTTTCCCCGCCGGTGATTCGTCGCTTGATGCCGTGCTCGACGAGCGCCACGCACAGCGCCGCATGCTCAACCTCACCAAGAGTGCAGGCGTTCACCGCGATGGTTCCGTCCTCTTTTTTGACCTGCCGAACGGACACGGCCACCTTGGCCGGCAGTTTCAGTGAGCGGTTGATCGCGTTGAACGCGTTGGCGCGGTTGTGGCCCAGCGTCTGGTATTTGCCGTTCACGATCATCTGCGGCGTGTAGTACATGCCGCTGAACCGCTTGTGCTCGTACGCCCGCTGCCGGGCGGAGAACCGCCCGTCGCTGAAGCCGTCACTCCAGCTTCCTCCGTCGAAATAATCGACGTGAAAGGAGACGCAAAAGATGTTCAACCGCTTGGCCAAGGCCATCCGCCGAATCTCCGCCGTGAGCCGCTCCGCCGGCGGGCAACTGGAGCACGATTCCGACGTGTAAAGTTCCACTAGCGCAAACTGGCTGTCCTTGAGATTTCGCTTCAGCAGCGGGATGTCGGCGGGCGCTTGGCCAAGCTTGTTTTTTGCCTCGTAGTCCGCGCCGTTGTCGAGCAGGAAGCGGATCATCTCCGACCTGCCCTGCGCGTAGGCGAAGTGCAGCGGCGCCCAGTCGCTTGGGGTCCGGGTGTTGACGTATCCCTCGGGACGGATGGCCAGGTGCTGTCGGACAATCCCGGTGTTCCCCTGCGCGGCGGCCTCGTGAATGGAAACAGTGGGAGCCGGCCCTTCGTAACGGGGCGGCGGCGGTTCCTCAGCTTTGACAACGGGCGGCTCGACTGTCACCGCCGGGGCATTGGTCGCCTGGCTTTCAACCTCCGCCTTGGCGGGAGTACTCTCAGCTGACCGTTCCTCAACAGCACACCCAACCAACAGCACGGCTACGATTGTTGTGAGCAGGAGGTGTTTCATTTCCCTTCAGCTTTCAATTCTTTCGCCGCGCTGAGGTTTCGATGGCTCCAGGAGCCGTCGAAACAAAGCTCGTGCAGGTCGCCTTCGCGTCCGCGGTATACATAGTAGCGCGAACCGGTCAGGGCGGAGACCAGGCCCGAGGGCTCTCCCGCCGCGGGAGGCGCCTCGGCGAGCGTCGTAGGATTGGTGAGCCGCCAGGCATCGCCATTCCGGGTCGCCTCCCGGATGTGCCCGGCTGAATCGCGGTATGCGAGGTAGTCGCGATTGCGCTTCGCGTCATGAATCGCGCACGGATTTCCCACAATCTGCCCGGCCGGTGTCCCGATCGGCTCCAAGTCGCGGAAGCGGTGCCCTCTGTCCAATGCCTGAACGAACGTGTCGCGAGGACCGCTGTATCGGCGGTAATCCGGCTGCCGATTGCGTTCAATCCAATCAAACACAAACGGCTCACGGGAGGGCCACTGCTCTGCGGCCCGAAAGACGATCACGCGTTTGCCGTTGGCGTTGAAACCGACTGGCTGCCCCAGCGCCGGGAGACGGTGTATGAGTCGAGGCGACCAGCTCCGTCGACCTTCAGTGGCAGCCTCCAGAAAGAGGGTCTGTTCACACGCGGCTCCGAACATGGTACGATAGGTCACATGCAACGCTCTCTCGCTGTGCGAGACGACGATGCCACCGGCAGGACGGGGCGCTGCCGGCAACGGGTGATGCCGCCACTTTCCGTCCTGCCAGATCTCTCGCAGCCGGGCCGTGTCGTCCGCGTAGACGATGTGCGGCACGCCGTCAAGGACGACCACCGACGGGTCGCAGCCTGCAACCGGTATGTCGAGTTGCGCGGTGAGGTCCGTGTGGCGCCAGGCCCCGGCATCAGCACCGCCTGCGACTCTCGACAACGCGTGGAGGTGCCCCGCCTTTCCCCGGTAGAAAACTCGCCGGTCTCCGGGGCCAAGTGAGCAGGCAGTGGGACGGCCGGCAGCCGGGGGCGCCTTGGCCAGCATGGTGATAGTGGAGTCCCGCCCACGACTCCCGTCAGGGGATACGGAGAGTTCGTGGAGTTGGCCGTCCGCAGCCTGGTAGACCACGTGCCGGCGTCCGTCCTCGCCTTCGATCATGGCAACTCGATCCTCGATGACCGGCGAAGTCTTGTACGAGAAATACTCGTCGGTGTACCTCTGGAAGAAATCGCCACAGTTTCGGACGAAGTTCTCGATCTCCGCGATCTTCGCGTGCCACTGCTGCTCGTCGTATCCCCGGGTCTCGAACTCATGCCCGATGTCAGCAGCAATTGCGTCGCGATGACGGCGAACTTGGCGCAAGGCATTCCCGGGGGAAAGCGCGTTGTTTAAGTGCCTGCGGACTTCCTGCTGGTAGTACTCGCTGTAGCCCGGGTTCCCGATCAGGGCGAAGAAGAGTTTCCTGCTCAGGCTGTGTCCGTAGGCACCCCCGCTGTCGATGAACGCGTAGGGGTCGGCATCGAGATCGTAGGGTCCGCCTCCCAGGCCCCACTCGGCGTCCCAACACAGGAAGATCCATTTGCCATCCGGCACGCGCCGTGCCGCATACCAGTTGTTGTGGGGCCAGTCCAGGTTCAGCGTCCAGAGATTCAGGATGACGTACGAGGTGAAGTTCTCGATATCCACCCGCCGCGACAACTCCTCATAGTTGGCCGGGTTGGAGAAGTCCGTCGTGCTGATGAATTTTCTCAATTCGTCCCAGCCCTGCCGGGTGCCGCTGAGCACGGTCTCTCCGGTCTTGATGACGTCATATTCGCCCGGGCCAAGGTGCGAGGCGAAGAACTCCTCGTCCATCCGCTCGACGACGTTGAACACACCGTGGCTGGCCGAGTTGACGAGAAGGACATACCACGAGCCGCACGAGGAAAGCGCCCCCATGTCGCGATGGAGGTCACGGATCACCTGGTCGCGGATGTAACTGCCATGGGAGCGGCCGTCGTTGAAGTTCGAACGCAGGACCAACTTGTCGAACTCCTTGACCCCGGCCTCCGGGATGATTGGGTGATCCACCCGGCGATCACCGTAAATTCCACGAAAGTACGCGCGGTACGATTTTTTGATATCCAATCCTCCGCGACGGCCCGCGCCGCCATGAAGCCGGAACCCGAAGCCGGTGGCCGCAACCCGTTCCCCATCAGGATTGAAGATTTCGAGGAAGGCCGGACGCTCGCTGCCGCGGCCTCTGGCGCTGCTCTGGAGGTGTACCTCGAGGAAGTCAGCCGGCTTCATCGAGACCGACAGAACCGGCAGCGCGGGACGGCGGCCAACAAGGTAGGTCGCCGGGACGACCGGGCTGGCCCGTTCATTGCCGATGAACGCCGCCGCGCGAAACAGGGACGAGTCGACGAGCTCGACCGGTTCGCGGTACAACCGGCTTGAGCCGTCCGGGTTGGAACCGTCGGTCGTGAACCGGATGTCGACGGTTACGGACGACTTGTCCCTGATGCGAACCTTGTCACCCTGCCCGACCGCGCCCGGTTCCGGAAAAAACGAGATGCGGGACTTCAACGGTTTCGGCTGCTGCGGACCGGCGTTTGCAGACCCGGGGGTGGGAGTCAGGAAATAACCCCAGACAGCCGGTGCGGTAGCGGGTCGCCCGAGGGACTGGTCCGCCACTTGGCGCTGGTACTCAACTCGGTCGGCGATGCTTCCGTCCGGAGCGATCAGATAGAGCAAGCCACCCTCTTTCTTGAGCCGGAAATTGGCGTGGCACACGGCGGGAAGCACACCCAGCGCGATCCGGAGTGACATGTCCGAGCTTTCCCGATGCGTGTTCAACCCCGCGACCGCCAGCACATTCTTCCCCTGCCGAAGGAGTCCGGCGTGTTCCGAGAGGTCGAACCGTTCCGCGAAACCCGCCTCGCGACCGTCGCGCGCGACGCTGTCGAGGTTCGGCTCCCCGGCGGGGGCGTTCACCGCGGCGACACGCGTCCCGTTCAAGTAGGCGGCAAAACCGTCGTCGTAGTCCACCTGAAGAACGAGCGACTCGGACATCAGCGGCTCCTTCAGCGTGAACTCGCGCCGGATCAGGACGGCCGTCGTGCCGAAGGGCAGTTCGGTCGCATCATCCTCATCCCCATACCCGAAACCGGCCGGGCCAACTGCGAACGCGCTGTCGTCGAAACCGACAGCCGTCCAGCCGATCGTGCTTTGCCTGTTGCCGGATCCGAGGAGATA
>QOAX01000170.1 GCA_003972865.1 Verrucomicrobiota bacterium
TGAGTGACAATAAAGTAGTGGCCTGCCCATCAGCTCGGCTAGGCACCGATGTCATTCCGGAATCGGTTCCCGGCTATCAAGGCTATGGCGGGTACGGACACAACTATGCTTACCTTGGTTACACTCAAGCGGATCATCAGAAATTAAGCCGTATTTCCAAACCTGTGGAGACTTGTATGAATGGAGATGGACTTGATCCCAACAATCGTCTTAATTGGTGGAATTACGGCTATCTATATCCGCCCAGTATCAATGTCGGAGCCTATATTCGACATGGTAAAGGCGGGAACTACGCTTGGGCTGATGGACATGTCACCATGACTACTTGGGAAGTTATGTCTACCGGAAAAAATGGCAAAGTTGATTGGTTCTATATGCCAACGCCTTCATCCGTTCCTCGACCCAAATAAGGCTTAATGAAACACCTCCTACTCACAACAATCGCAGGCGTGCTGTTGGCGGGATGTGGGCCGCCGGTTCCAGATATTTCAATCTACGATGCAGTCGAAGACGGTAATATTGAAGTTGTTCAACAGCACTTGGCTGCTGGCACGGATGTAAACTCAAAAGACAAGGATGGATGGACTTCCCTGCACGAAGCTGCTTCTGAGGGACACAACAAAATTGTCGAACTCCTGATTGCCAAGGGAGCTGATGTGAATGTGAAGAATGATGATGGCAAAACACCGCTTGATGCGGCTGCAAACCCCGAAACCGCCGACCTCCTCCGCAAACACGGCGGCAAGACGGGTGAAGAATTGAAATGAAACACCTTCTACTCACAACAATCGCAGCCGTGCTGTTGGTGGGGGTGTGGGAAGTCGCAGGGTAAATTGATTATTCAAGCTGCAGAAGAGGGGAACATTGAAGCCGTCAAACAGCACCTGGTCGGCGCTCCGCTTGTCCAAGCGGTTAATTTCTTTCGGCGGCTTTTTTGGCGCGTTGCTCCGCGAAGAATTCGCGCAGGACGGTGGCGCATTGCCGCTCGCTGACGCCGGCGGTGATGGTGCAGTGGTGGTTGAGCCCCCCGTGCTGCAGCAGGTTCATCGCGCCGCCGGCGGCTCCGCCCTTGGGGTCGGGCGCGCCGAACACCACCCGGTCGAGTCGGCAATGCACCATTGCCCCGGCACACATCGGGCACGGCTCCTTGGTGACGAACAGCGTGCAGCCGGTGAGCCGCCAGTTGCCGAGCGCCCCCTCGGCAGCGGTGAGGGCGAGCATCTCGGCGTGCGCGGTGGCGTCGTTGAGCAGTTCCACCTGGTTGAATGCCCGGGCGATGATGCGGCCCTCGTGCACGATCACCGCGCCGATCGGCACCTCCCCGGCTTCCCACGCGCGCATGGCCTGACGCAGGGCTTCGCCCATGAAATAATCGTCGCTGCTAAGGTCGATGATCGGCTCGTCAGTCATGGCAGGATTCCTCGGTTGTCCACTCGAAGGCGTCGCCCGCGAGGCAGTGGCAGTGCCCGGAGAAAAAGCCGCCGCGATGTTGCTGGAACAGAGGCCAAAGTTGCTCGCGGTCGGTGCGCGGCACATCGAGCTTGGCCATTTCGTCGTTGCTGAAAAAACCGAACCGCCCTTCCGGGCAGGGCGGCGGTAGTTTGGCCAAGCGCGGCAGAACCTCGAACAAAAAAATGTACCAGTGGGTGCTGCCCTCGTAGCCGTCCTCGCTGATGAGGCCGGTGAGGTGGAGGTCGCCTGGCTTGAGGTCGAGCCCCATTTCCTCTTGAGCCTCGCGGCAGGCGCAGGCGTACGGCGACTCGCCGTGGTCGGCGCGCACCTTGCCGCCCGGTGGGCTCCATTTGCCGAGGTTGGGTTCCTGCGTGCGTTCGAGCAGCAGCAACCGGTCGGCGGCGTCGAAGCAGTAGAGCAGGGTGGCAATCTTGTGTGGCAGCACCATCGGCGGTGACTCTGCCGCGAAACCTGTCCGGGTGGCAACAGGCAATGGTGCCGCCGGATTCGGGGGTGGATTTTCGGTGTGGTCGAGTGTTAGCTTGGCCGCCTTCGCGCCAAGGCGCATTCCTGATGGGACAAAACAAGAAAGAGAGGGTGCAACGCCCACGGCGCGCCAAGTCGGTCTCAGTCGGGTCGGTTTCGTCGGATCCGATGCCGGGCTGGCTGAAAACGGACAAGGCGCTTGCCGCCGGGGAGTCGTTTTTCCGGCCGGTGGACTGGCTGGCGTTCGGCATCACCACGCTGGTGACACTGCTGGGTTATTGTCTGACAATCTCGCCGGACCTGACGCTGGAGGATTGCGGCGAACTGGCGGTCGGCTCGATGTACGCCGGCGTGCCGCATCCGCCCGGCTACCCGGTGTGGACGCTGTACACGTGGCTGTTCACGAAGCTGGTGCCGATCTCGAACATTGCCTTTCGGGTGGCGTTGTCGTCGGCCGTTGCCGCGGCGTTGTCGAGTGGTCTACTGGCGTTGCTGACCTGCCGTGCCTCGGCACGAATCATTGAGGGGATGGAGTGGCTTGGAGGCATGGACGAGCGCTTGGCCAAGCGCGTCACGCTGGTGGGTGGCTGCGTGGCGGGGCTGATGCTCGGCTTCAGCGGGTTCATGTGGAGCCAGGCGGTGATCGTGGAGGTGTACACGCTGAGCGTGCTGTCACTGATGGGCGTGCTGTGCTGCCTGTACCGCTGGACGCAGGACACGGCTCGGATGCGCTATCTGTACTGGACGTTTTTCTGGTTTGGCATCTGCCTATGCAACCACCAGACACTAATCGTCGCGGCGATGGGCATCGAGATGGTGATTGTGTTTGCGCACCCGCGGCTGGGCCGGAATTTCTTCACCGTCAACGCACTGGTTTACCTTGCAGTGCTGGTGCTGATGGCGACCGGTTCGACCGAGTTGTTCAGCGGTAACATACCGATGCAGGTGATTTTCCACATGCTCGGCGTGAGTTTCATTGCCCTGGCGGGATTACTGTGGCTTGTGACACTGGCGCAGGACAGCGGGCACGGCGGGTTCAACCCGGCACGAGAGCTTCGGGATGGGTTCAAGATCATCTGGAGCGGTTTGGCCTACGCGGGGGGAGCGGCGTTTTATCTGTTCATGCCGTTGGCCTCAATGACTAACCCGCCGATCAATTGGGGTTACCCAAGGACGTGGCTCGGTTTTACGCACGCCTTCACCCGGGGTCAATACCAGCAGACGAACCCGACGACTGATCTCACCCAATTCTTTGAGCAGATAAGGATGTACATTGAGGGCGCGTCGGACGAGTTCGGCGTGTTCATGCTGCTGGCGATTTTGCCGTTTGCGTTACTGTTCAAGATGAAGAATCGAGAGCGCGGCTGGATGATCGGCTCGTTTGCCATTTATATTTGTCTGGCCGGGCTGCTGCTAATCCTGCTCAACCCGACACCGGACAAGCATGGGCGCGACATGACGCGCGTGTTTTTCGCGGCATCGCATGTGGTGCTGGCGATGTGGATCGGGTTTGGGGCCACGCTGTTTTGCGCGCTGGTTGCGCGGCGGTATTTTCAGGCGCGCCTCGCGCTTGGCTTCGGGTTGGTCGTGGCCGCCGCACTGGCGATGGTTGCCTGGTCCACCGAGTTGGCGGAGACGCAGTTTTTTCTCAACCACTACACGCGCGCGTTTGCATTTTGTCTCGTTGTGTTTCTGGCGGCGTTGTTTTTGGTGCACCGCGATGAGCGAGGCAAAGACCGGGGCCACCTGTTGTCGCCGATGATTGTCCTGGTCGTACTGGCGCTGCTCCCGGTGTGGTCGATCCTTTCGCACTGGGGAAAGAACGAGCAGCGCGGGCACCTGTTCGGTTTTTGGTACGGGCACGACATGTTCACGCCGCCGTTCACCGAGCAAAGCGGCCAACCGATCTACCCGGAGATGACGGAGAACGCCATCCTGTTCGGCGGCACCGACCCCGGCCGCTTCAACCCGACGTACATGATTTTCGCCGAGAGCTTCACCGACCCGGCCAAGCGGCGCGACCCCGATTTCGACCGGCGCGACGTGGCGCTCATCACGCAAAACGCCCTCGCCGACAGCACGTATCTCGACACCGTCCGTGCCCACTACCAGCGCAGCACGCAGATCGACTGGAAGCCGGAAGACCCGAGCTACATCCCGTTTGCCTCCGGGGCGCTGGGCACCAACTTCCTGTTCGGTCTTTCTGGTGCCATCGACAAATGGATGATCGGCATGGGGGCGGATTGGGAGATTGATCGGCGCACGAGTGGTTCGTACTTCGAGCCGGAGCAAATTTTAAAACCCACCGACTTGGCCAAGCGCATTGCCCATCAGGATGACGAGTTGGCCCGCTTCCTCCTCGACAAACTTTCCGACGAGGGCAGGGGAGCCTGCGCCAAGCCGTCCTCTGATGCTGCTCTCCGCGAGGCCTTGGCCAACGACTTCAACGCGATCATCGACGGCGAGCCGATTTGGGATGACGCCGTCTTCGCGGGCCGGGAGTTTTCCGGCACGACACTTGCGCTGCGGAAACAAGTCACCAAGCTTGGCCAAGCGCCGCCCAAGCGCGTCGAGGAGAACGGCCATTACATTCGCTGGAAACAGGCGCGCGTGCGATTAAACCGCCGGTTGCTCGACGAGTTGATGGCCGGGTTTGTCGCACCGGGCCAAGCGGGGCTGTATCCCGATCTCGAGCTAAACTCGCCGACACAACTCGAGGCGGAGATCGCCTTTGCGGAGTATTTGCAGGAGGCCGATGCCCGCGAGAAAGCCGGGGCGCTCAAGCCGGGCGAGATCGTCAATCGCATCGGTGATCGCGTTTCCGTGGCCGGGCAGGTGTCGGTGATGCAGATCAATTCCAAGCTGGCCAAGCTGTTGTTCGACAAAAATCCGGAGCGCGACTTTTTCATCGAAGTCAGTTTTCCGCTGGAGTGGATGTACCCGCACCTCACGCCGTACGGCATCATCCTCAAGCTCAACCACGACGAGGTGCCGGAGATCACCGACGAGATGATGCGCAAGGATCGGCTCTTCTGGGCGCAGTACCAAACGCGCCTCACCGGCAACTGGATCACCGACGAAACGAGTGTCAAAGAGATCGGCGAGTGGGCCATCAAGACATACAAACGCTGGGATCTCGACGGCTACACCGGTGACCCGGCCTTCGTCCGCGACGAACCGGCGCAGAAGTCCTTCAGCAAGCTACGCACCTCGATCGCCGACATTTACCGCTGGCGCATCAACAACTACAAGCTCGCCATCACCAAGGAGGCGGACGCGGCCAGGCGCGACAAGATGAAACAGAAACAGCAGCGCATGACGCGCGAATATATTTTTGCGCTCAAGCAGGCGTGGGCGTTTTGCCCGTACAGTCCAGAGGTGTTGTCGCACTTCACCCAGCTTTTGCTCTCGCTTGGCTACGACGAAATTATGGCCGGCGACAAAGCGGCGGCGCAGGCCCGGCGAGACGACGCCATTGACCTCGTCACCACCTACGGACTGTTTGATCCCGGAAGCCTGATGTATGCCCACCTGACCAACGGCATTGCGCGGTTCAATAGCGTGCTCGAAGGCAAGCCGGAGGCCACCGGCAGCCAAGCCGCTGCGCAGGGACTCAACCTGAGCGACCAGGAGGTGCAGCAGATTCAGGAGCAACTCGTTGGTCTGCAACAGCGCCACACGGCCAATCCCGACGATCCCAAGGTGACGCTCGAGCTGGCCACGATTTACCTGCGCCTCAAGCAGAATGATCAGGCGCTCAAGCTGCTCGACTCGCTGGTGCAGCAGCCCGGGCTCGAGATCAGCACTCGCTTTACCGTCGCGTCGGTCTATCAAAACCTTGGCCAAGGCACCAAGGCCGAGCAGCAGAACAAGATTGCCCGGGAGGCTCTCAAGCTACTTGAGGCCAAGCTGGCTGCCGAGCCGGGGAACTTCAATCTCGCGCTGGATCTGGCGACGACGCACGTGCAGCTTGGCCAAGCGCAAAGGGGAGTCAATGTGCTGTCGCAGGCGGTTGAGCAGCCGTCGATCAACACAACCAACCTGTTGATGGCCGCCCAGTTTTTCAACCAGCTTGGCAGCCAGAAACAACTGGAGGCGGCGCTGGTGGTGCTTACCCGCAAGATGCCGGAAAGCCCCGAGGGCTGGTACGATCTGGCGGCGGTGCAGGCCGCGCAGCGGAACCGGACGGAGGATTCGTGGGCCAGCCTGGCCAGGGCGCTCACGCTCGACAAGCAGCGCAGGGCCACCAACGCAACTGCAGACAACATCTACGACCGGGTGGTAACGGATCCGCGCTTCACCGACGTGCGCCGCCTGCCGGGATTCAAGGCGTGGCAGCCGTGACGCCGTGGCAGGTTAGTCAGTCAACACCTCAAAAAAACTCGGCACCGCTGCCTTGGCCAGGGCCTCGGCGCGCGCGAGGATTTGCTTCGGCGACTCGCTGCCCAGCGCAAACTCCGCCAGTTCCCGCGCCTGCGACATCTCGATGCTGCGGATGAGCATCTTCACGCGCGGCACCATCGAGGGGGTCACGCTCAATTCACCCACGCCCAGCCCCAGCAACAGCGGCACGGCGGCCAGGTCGCCAGCCATCTCGCCGCAGACACCGGTCCAGATGCCGTGCGCCTTTCCGGCGTCCACCGTCGCCTTGATCAGGCGCAGGATGCCGGGGTGCGTTGGCTCGTAGAGGTGGGCGATCTTCTCATTCAACCGGTCCACCGCCAGCGCGTACTGGATGAGGTCGTTGGTGCCGATGCTGAAAAACTGCACGCGCTTGGCCAAGCTGTCGGCGATCATCGCCGCAGACGGCGTCTCGATCATCACCCCGATCTCGAGCGCCTCGGCGAACGCCACGCCCTCGGCGCGAAGCTGCCCGCGGCATTCGTCGAGCAGCACGTTGGCGGCCTCGAGTTCCT
>QOAX01000293.1 GCA_003972865.1 Verrucomicrobiota bacterium
TTTGCGGTTCACGGGATGCCGCGCGATCGGCGCGTCGATCTCGCCCTCATCGTTGGCCAGCCGGCCGCAGACGATCGCGTGATACCGCTTGTCCACCTCGCGCTCCTTGAATTGCGCGGCCAAGCCAAGGTGCGCGGCGTCGTTCTTTGCGGCGACGAGGCAGCCGGTGGTGTCCATGTCCAGCCGGTGCACGATGCCCGGCCGCACCACGCCGCCGATACCGCTCAGGCTGCCGGCGCAGTGGTGCAACAGCGCATTAACCAGCGTGCCGCTCTCATGCCCGTGGCCGGGATGAGTCGGCATGCCGGCCGGCTTGTTGACAACGACGAGATCGTCATCCTCGAATAAAATATCGAGTGGCAAATCCTCCGGCTTGGCCTCGAGTTCCCTCGGTACCGGCCAAGTGACCTCGACCGTTTGGCCGGCGGCGGGATGCTGCGTCGGCTTGGCCGATTTGCCATCGACGAGAATGCTGCCCTCGCGCATCAGCCGCTGAATGCCACCGCGCGAGATGTGCGGCAGCTTGGTGGTGAGATAGCGATCGAGCCGCTCGCTGGTGAGCGTCTCCTCGATCGTCACCACCGTCTGCTCCGGTGCGGCTTCGCCAGTTGAAAATTCCTCGTCCACGTCGCAGCGCAAAGCCAAGTTGCCGACAATATCCACCCCGACACAAGCCAAAGCCACAAGTGATTATTGCGCTTGGCCAAGGGGGGCGGTAGCTTCGCGGGCGTGAAGACCAAGGCTGCCGTCATTCGGCAAATGGAGCTGCCCCGACCGTATGCGGAGTCGCGTCCGCTCTCGATCGAGGAGGTGGAGCTCGACGGCCCCGGCGAAAACGAGGTGCTCGTTCAGGTGGCCGGCGCCGGGCTGTGCCACTCTGACTTGTCGGTGATCAACGGCTCGCGCCCGCGCCCGGTGCCGATGGTGATGGGGCACGAGGCGGCCGGCGTTGTCCGCGACGTCGGCCCCGGCGTGAAGGGGCTCGAGCCGGACGATCACGTGGTGTTTTCGTTCGTTCCGTGCTGTGGCGGGTGTCCGATGTGCGCCGTGGGCCGCGCGCCACTTTGCGAGCCGGCCTATGAGGCGGCAGTCGCTGGCCGGTTGCTGCACGGAGGTCGGCGCTTCAGCGTGAGCGGAGGCGAGACGGTCAACCATCACCAGGGTGTGTCCGGCTACTCGGAGTTCACCGTGGCCGCGCCGGAGTCGCTGATAAAAATCGACAAGGCGCATCCGCTTGAGATGGCGACACTGTTCGGCTGCGCAATCATGACCGGTGTCGGCGCGGTGGTGAACACCGCCAGGGTGCAACCCGGCACCGCAACAGCCATCTTCGGCTTGGGCGGCGTGGGACTGAGCGTGGTGCTCGGGCTGAAACTCGTTGGCGCGTATCCGATAATCGCCGTCGACAGGCTGGAGAACAAACTGGCCTTGGCCAGGCAGGCGGGAGCGACGCACGTGATCAACGCCTCCGAGGTCGACCCGGTGATGGCACTGCGTGACCTGACCGGCGGTGGCGCGCAGGATGTGTTCGAGGCGGTCGGCAACGAGAAGGTGCTTGCCCAGGCGTACCAGGCCACGCGCAAGGGTGGCCGCACGATCACGGTCGGGCTGCCCGACCCGGCGCGTGAGTTGAGGATTTCGGCGTTGTCGCTCGTTGCCGAGGAACGCCAACTGATGGGCTCGTACATGGGCTCGTGCGTGCCCAAGCGCGACATCCCGCGCTTCATGCGACTCTACGCCGAGGGCCGGTTGCCGGTGGATATTTTGAACAGTCGCTTCATCGGCCTCGAGCAGGTCAACGAAGGCTTCGACGCGCTCGACCAGGGCGAAGTCGCCCGGCAAATCATCAAGTTTGAAGTTTAATCAGTCATGAAAAAGATCATTCCACTGACGGCTGCGTTGCTCGCCCCCTTGGCGTTGCTGGCGCAGGAGAAAAAGGGGCCTTACGAGAGCAACTTCGAGTTGCCCGGCTCGCGTGCTGAGGTTTACAAGATCATCGGCGACGTGAAATTGAAGATCTATATTTACGAGCCGAAAGGCCACAAGGCCGGCGTCAAGCGGCCGGCGATCGTGTTCTTTTTTGGCGGCGGCTGGCGGGGTGGCACACCAAAGCAGTTCCTGGAGCACTGTCGTTATTTGGCCTCGAAGGGGATGGTGGCGATGACGGCCGACTATCGTGTCTCAAGCCGGCAGGGCACCAAGCCGTTCCATTGCGTGCGCGACGGCAAATCGGCGGTGCGCTGGATTCGCGAAAACGCAAAGCGGCTCGGGGTAGACCCGGGGCGCATTGCTGCTGGCGGCGGTTCGGCGGGCGGCCATGTTGCCGGCTGCACCGGCACATTACCCGAGCACGACGAACCGGGCGAGGATGCCAAGGTCAGTTCCGTCCCCAATGCGATGGTGTTGTATAACCCGGTGCTCATCACCGCCAAGGCGGAGGGATTGAAGGCGTTCGGCGGAAAATTGGATCAAATGGCAGAACGACTCGGTGTCGATGATCCCACGACGATGTCACCGTATCACCACATCCGAAAGGGCCTGCCACCGACACTTGTGCTCCACGGCAAGGGCGACACGACGGTGCCGTACTCAACTGCCGAGGCGTACGTGAAGGAGGCCACCAAAACCGGCTTGCGAGCGGAGTTGGCGGGCTATAAAGACATGCCGCACGGCTTCTTCAATTTTGGTCGCCGCGACAACAAAATGTTCCTCGCCACTGTCACGCGCATGCACGAGTTCCTTGGCTCACTTGGCTACGTGAAAGGCAGGCCGACGGTCGAGAAACATCTCAAGCGCCTGGCTAAGCGGGGGTGAGTTATTAGTGAGGGAAACACGACTGGTTCAGCGCCAACGGCGCGGTTTTATACCAGCCCGGGGCAACGCCTCGGGAATGGACGGCAATCATGATCGAGCCCTGACGGGGCGATCCAAGCGGCACGAATCGGACGCCCCTTCAGAGCTCGGTGGTTTTTACGATTACAACCTGGGGCGTTGCCCCAGGCTGATATCGTTCGCCCCTTTGGGGCTTGGCCAAGCGGGAGTGAGTTTGCCTTGAGCGCCGAGCCAAAAAAACTGGGGCTGATGGTGTCGGTGGCGCCGGATGCTCCCGGCTTTGGCCAGGCGCTCGACCTCGCGGCCAAGGCGATGGGCAATGGCGAGAGAGTTTTCCTCTACTGCATCGACGACGCGGTGTCGGGTCTCGGCGATCCGCGCTTGGCCAAGCTCAAGGCCGACGGGCTGAACCTGTTCGGCTGCGCGTACAGCATGCGCCAGCGCAAACTGCCGCTTGACGACTCGGCGGTTTTCTCCGGCCTCTCAGTGCTCAGCGACATCATGGCCGACACGGATCGATTCGAGAGTTTCAACTAGCTCTTGGCCGGTCGTTTAATTCTTGGCGCGGTAAAACCGGGAGCCGGTTGAGCTGCTTCGCTTGAGGGTGAGCGGGCTTTTTTCGGCCGTGTCCTTCCATGGCCCGTTGACGGTGTCGGCCTGTTGAAGGGTTCCGGTAAATTCCAGTGTCACATCGTCACCGGCAACCTTGAGGGTCAGGGTTGGGATTTCCGGTTCCACATCCCATTCCACGCCGACGGGCCCCTTGCGGTAGAGGGCACGAATGCTGGTGCCGGGCAGGGCTTCGTTGAAGATGGCGGCCTCCTCGATCAGGGCGTCCACCGCGCCGGGTCCGCCGGCCACGGAGCCGTGCCGGATGCCAAACATGACCTCGGCATTGCCGGCCTTCCATTGGGCCGGGTTACCGCTGAAGTACTGGCCGATCATCTCGCCGTTGCGATAGCCGGTGACGCGGAGTTGCCCATCCACAAGCTTGTACGTGAATGCGAGCATGATGTGTTCGTTGACGGTTTTCTCAATGTGGCCCGGCCTGAAATCCTGTGTGCGGCGGAAACCGGAGCTGCCACTCATCCAGCGGCCCATTTGGCGTTCGCCGTAGATGATACCGTCGAAAACATCGCCCGTGACACTGTCGAGCGTGATGACGGAACCGGCTCGGACGCGTGGTCCGACCTTCTGCATGAGCACCCACGAGACGAGGGTCTTGTTGGCAATGGTCGGGCCGGTGTAATCGCCAACATCGCTGTCGGTGATGGCCCATGCATCGGCTGTCTGGCCGCTGCCGCCGACATCGAGTTTGCCGTCAACAATCTCGGCATTCTCCTGCAGTAGCAACTCGGGAAAGTTGCCGGTCAGGTCGTCGAGTTCTGTGTCCCCCTCGAATGTCCAGTGGCCAACGAGATATTTGGCGGGATCCACCGGCGGGTCGGTCGGGTCGGTCGGGTCGGAGCCGTCGGCCACTTCCTGCCCGTCCTTCACCAGGTCGTCGTCGGTGTTCGGGTTGAGCGGATCGGTGCCGGTGTCGGTGGCGCTGACGAATGTCCCGGTGTTCGTCTCGACGTTGTCTTCGAGTCCGTCATCGTCGGTATCCGCCTTTAGCGGGCTGGTGCCGGTGTCACTGGTGTCGACATATTTTCCGGTGTTCGTCTCGACGTTGTCTTCGAGTCCGTCATCGTCGGTATCCTTTTTGCTTGGGTTGGTTCGCAGTTTCAATTCGGTCAAATTGGTCAGGCTATCGTCGTCGGGATCGTCCTCCGCCCCCTTGGTTAAGTCGTTGAAATGATCCTTCTCCCATTCGTCCGGAAGGCCGTCCTTGTCGTCGTCCTTCAGCTTCACCGGGCCCTCCTCGAGGAGTTCCTCAATCTTATTGAACGACATGACACCGCTGTAGATGCGGGCCTCCTCAATATCGGCCGTGAGACCGCCGGGACCGCCGGCGGTTGAGCCGTGCCGCTTGCCGAAGAAGATCTCCGCGTCACCGGTTTGCCAGCTTGATACTTGAGTTGATTCATAGAATCCAAGTTCCTCATCGTTGCGATAACCGGTTATGTAGACCATACCGTCTTCTAGAACCTCGTAGGTGATCACAAGTTGAATCAGTTCGCCGGTTTCCTCCTCCATGAAACCGGAATCAAAATCCTGTGTACGGTGAAAATATGAACTCCCCGCCATCCACTGATTGGGTTGACGTTCGGCAAAGATGATACCGTCGAAATGGTCCGAACTGATCCGATCGATCGTGATAACCGATCCAGCCTTGGCTCTTGCGGAAAGTTGCTGGAGACGGACCCATGCGACAAGTGTTTTACTGGTGATCGTCGGGCCGGTGTACTTGCCGCCGTCTTTGCCGGTGACCGCCCAACCGAGTGCGTTGGTTCCTGAGCCTTTAAGTTTCAATTGTCCATCCTCAACCTTCGCCGAACCCTTGAGCACCAGCCCGGGAAAATTGCCAACCAGATCATCGGTTTCCTCCCCTATCTCAAACGTCCATTGTCCCAACAATTCAACCTTGTAAGAGATCGGCCCCTGCTCGACTAATGCTATAATTTCATCCTCATATAATGCCTCATCATAAACACGGGCCTCGTCGATCAATGCGTTTAGCCCTCCCTTGCCCCCGTCTGTTCCGCCGGTGCGAATGCCGAACAAGACCTCGGTGTCATCGGTGTCCCAATAGGTTGAGTTCTCGGAATTGTATGAGCCGATCTTTTGACCGTTGCGATAGACTGTGACGGACACTTCGTCACCAGCGAATGTCGTTTCGTGCACAACTGCGAGGCACACTTTTTGCCCGGTTTCGGTCTCCTCGAAACCCGGTTTCAGTTGCTTCGTTCGAGCACCGTCGTTGCTGCCGTTTGTCCATTGGTTTGAATGTTCCTGGGCGAACACGATGCCGTCAAACTCATCCTCACTGAGACTTTCCAGCGTAAGCGCTGATCCCCCCTTGGCCGTGTCGTCCAGTCCCTCCAGCGTGACCCACACAACCAGCGTGTGATCCTCTATAGTGGGGCCGCTGTAATCCCACTCCTCCAGGTTTGTGGCCGCCCAGCCGGTCGATTGAACTCCCTTGCCGGTGACCCGCAGTTGCCCGTCAACGAGTTCCGCATCACCCTTGAGTGTCAAGTCGGGGAAATTACCGGCCAAATCGATCAGTTCTTCGTCCTCCTCAAACGTCCAGTGACCCACAATTTCAGCTTGTGCCAGTTGGGTGGTGGCGACCAAAACGATTGCCAAGCCAAGCGCTTGGCATAAATGGGAGTTATTCATAAAATGTCTTATCATTAAAGAGGGGTAGACCCGTTGAGAATGAATTAAGGGAGGCTGGTGTCAACTGTTTCCAGCTGCCCAATTGCGCTTGGCCAGGTGCGCTCAGCCGGGGACGGTGAGCGACTGGCCGTTATCCTTCGGGCCAAGCCCGAGCAGGAACGGCGCGGCGACCTTGGCGAAGGCGTCCGGCTTGCGCGCGGAGTCGGCCCCGGCGCCGAAGCAGCTTTGCAGCATCTCGGTGTTCACCATGCCGGGGCTGAGTGGCACGCACGCCATGCCGCTCGGCAGCTCGTCGGCCATCGCCTTGCTCAGGCCCTCCATCGCCCACTTGGTCGCGCAGTAGGGCGCCACCTCGGGCGAGGTGCCGCGGCCCCAGCCGGAACTGAGGTTCACGATCACGCCGCGGTTGCGCTTGATCATCGCCGGCGCAAAGTGGCGCGTGACGTTGGCCACGCCCTTGATGTTGACGTCGATCACCGCGTCGAACTCCGCCGCCGGCACATCGACGAGGTTGGCGTTGCCGTTGATGATCGCCGCGTTGTTGATGAGCAGGTCGGGCGCGCCGTGTTCGGCGAGCGTGCGCTTGGCCCAGTCGGCGACGGCGCGGTCGTCGGTGACGTCCACCGCCGCGAAGTCGTGCGCCTGGCCAAGAGCGGTTTGCAGCTCGGCGACCTGGT
>QOAX01000299.1 GCA_003972865.1 Verrucomicrobiota bacterium
CGAGGTGATCGCCTCGTCCAACGATCAGGACCTCGAGACGCATGTGCGCCTGTCGCGCCTGATAATCGACCGCTGCCGCCGCCTCGTCGAGTCCGGCAAGGATGTGTTCGTGCTGCTCGACTCGATCACCCGTGTGGCCCGCGCCTTCAACTCCGTGCACGGCGGCTCCGGCCGCACGATGACCGGTGGCGTGGACGCCCGCGCGCTGGAGATCCCGCGCAAGATTTTCGCCTCCGCCCGCAAGACCGAGGAGGCCGGCTCGCTCACGATCATCGCCACGGCGCTGATCGACACCGGGTCGCGGATGGATGAGCTGATCTTCCAGGAATTCAAGGGCACCGGCAACATGGAGCTGGTGCTCGACCGCAAGCTGGCCGAGCGCCGGATTTATCCCGCGATCGACATTCCCAAGAGCGGCACGCGCAAGGAGGAGTTGCTGTTCCCGCCCCAGCACCTCGACGCGATCCACAAGCTGCGCCGCACCATGACCGACATGAACCCAATCGACGCCATGGAGACGATCAAGCAGGCGTTGGACAAGTTCAAAACCAACGAGGAATTCCTGAGCACGCTCAAGTAACACCAGGCCAAGCGCTGACATTTTTCACGAACGGACCCGATCAGGTCCGTTTTTTGTCCCCGGCTTTTGCTGGTTGGGGTGAGGTGCTTGGCCTAGCTTGGCGCTTGTCCATGGCGGCCAAGCGAAAACGGATTCCCGAGCGAAACACCCGCCCGCCGATCGAGCGGATGCTCAAGATTCACAACCTGCTCAAGGCGGGCAGCCATCCCAACGCCACGCAGCTTGCCACCGAGCTCGAGGTCACCACCAAGACGATCTATCGCGACATCGCCTTCATGCGCGACCGCATGGAACTGCCGGTCGTGTTCGAGCCGGCGTACAACGGCTACTGCTACGACGGGGAGGTCGGCCAATTCCCGACCGTGCAGATCAGCGAGGGCGAGTTGTTCGCGATGCTCGTCGCCGAGAAGGCGATGCAGCAGTATCGCGGCACCAACTTCGAGAAACCACTGGTGAGCGCCTTCCGCAAGATCACCGACTCGCTGACCGACACCCTCTCGTTCAACCTCGACGATTTTGACCAGAGCATCTCGTTCCGCACCAGCGCCGAGCCGGTGCTGAACCTGGACGTCATCGACTCCCTGGCCAAGGCCACCGCCGGCAACCGGCAGCTGCGGTTCAACTACCGCAAGCCGGGCGCGCGCAGGGCCGAGTCGCGCGTCGTTGACCCGTACCACTTGGCCAACGTCAACGGCGAGTGGTTCCTGTTCGCCCACTGCCACCTGCGCGACGATATCCGCACATTTACCCCGGCGCGCATCAGCGACATGAAGCCAACCGGCAAGACGTTCAAGCCGCCGAAAAAGTTTTCGCTCGAGAAACGCTTGCGCGGCAGCTTCGCCATCTTCACCGGCGACCGGGAGCAGGAGATCGTGATTCGCTTCAACGAGCTCGTCGCCGACTACATCCGCGAGAAACGCTGGCACCCCACACAGAGGCAGCGAAACCTGAGGGACGGCGGCGTGGAATTGACCATGCGACTCGACAGCCTCAGCGAAGTGCAGCGCTGGGTGATGACCTGGTGCGGCAACGCGCAAGTCGTCAAACCCGCCGAGCTGGCCCAATCCGTCCGCGAAGCCGCCCAACGCATCCTCGACACGAAAAATCCGTAGTCGCCGCCTGGCCAAGCGCATAAAAAAGCGGGGCGCTTGGCCCCGCTTGAAGAGTTCGTTCAGTTCGCTTGGCTTAGTAGCGGTAATGCTCCGGCTTGTACGGGCCGTCCACCGGGACGCCGATGTAGTCGGCCTGCTCCTGCGACAGCTTGGTGAGCTTGGCCCCCAATTTGTCCAGGTGCAGGCGGGCCACTTCCTCGTCCAGTTTTTTGTCCAGACGATAAACGCCAACTTTTCGATCCGGGTTTTTGCGAATGTCGATCTGCGCGATCGTTTGGTTGGTGAAGCTGTTGGACATCACGAAACTCGGGTGGCCGGTGGCGCAGCCCAGGTTGATCAACCGTCCCTCGGCGAGGAGGTAGATCGAGTGTCCGTCGGGAAAGGTGAACCGCGAAACCGGGCCGCCGGGGATGGAGTCGTCCTTGATAACTTCGCGGATGACGCCGTCCATCGCCTCGAGTTGGGCAACCTGGATTTCGTTGTCGAAGTGGCCGATGTTGCAGACGATCGCCTGATCCTTCATCCGGCTCATTTGGTCGGCGGTGATGATGTCCTTGTTACCGGTGGTGGTGACGTAAATGTCGGCCTCGGGCAGGGCATCCTCAACCGTCGTGACCTTGTAACCGGCCATGCAGGCTTGCAGCGCGCAGATCGGGTCGACCTCCGAGACCAGCACGCGAGCCTTCTCGTTGCCGAGCGACTCGGCGGAGCCTTTGCCAACATCGCCGTAGCCACAGACCATCGCGACCTTGCCGGAGACGAGCACATCGAGCGCTCGCTTGATGCCATCGAGGAGCGAGTGGCGACAGCCGTAAATGTTGTCGAACTTCGACTTGGTCACCGAGTCGTTCACGTTGATCGCCTGGAAAAGCAGCTCGCCGCGTTCCTCCATCTGTAGCAGGCGATGCACGCCCGTCGTGGTTTCCTCGGAAACACCGACGACGGCTTCCGCCACCTTGGTCCAGTGAATTGGCTTCTCGGACTGGACGCGCTTGAGGAGGTTCTTGATCACCTGTTCCTCCTCGCTGCCGGATTCGGTGTTGGCCCAGTCGCTGCCATTCTCCAGTTCAACACCCTTGTGAATAAGCAGCGTCGCGTCGCCGCCGTCGTCAACGATTTGGTCCGGCCCCGAGCCGTCCGGCCAGGTGATCGCCTTGAACGTGCAGTCCCAGTATTCCTCGAGCGTTTCGCCTTTCCACGCAAAAACCGGCACACCGGCCGCCGCTATGGCCGCCGCGGCGTGATCCTGCGTGGAGAAGATGTTGCACGAGCACCAGCGAACATCCGCGCCGAGTTCAATGAGCGTTTCAATGAGCACGGCGGTCTGAATGGTCATGTGAAGCGAGCCCATGATTTTCACGCCATCGAGCGGTTTTTCGGGGCCGTACTTTTCGCGCGTGGCCATCAAGCCGGGCATTTCCTTCTCGGCGATGTCAATTTCCTTGCGGCCAAAGTCAGCCAACTCAATGTCCCGAACGTTGTAGTCCGTGGATGGTTCTGTAAGCGTGGTAGTCATTATAAAAAATCTTATTTAATGGCCCGTTTGAGTGCAGCGACCTTGTCTGTTTTTTCCCAGGTGATGCTGTTCAAGTCATCCTCTTTTCCGAAGTGGCCGTAATTTGTGGTTTTCGAATAAATCGGGCGCAGCAGCTTGAGTTGCCTTACGATGTTGGCTGGTTTGAAACTGAAAACTTTCTCCGCTGCGGCTGCTATTTTCCCGTCGTCCACGATGCCCGTGCCGAATGTGTCGACGCAGACGGAGACGGGGTCGGGATAGCCGATGGCGTAGGCGAACTGAATTTCGCAGCGCTTGGCCAAGCGGGCGGCGACGATGTTTTTCGCGACATAACGGCCCATGTACGCGGCGCTGCGATCGACCTTGCTCGGATCCTTGCCGCTGAACGCGCCGCCGCCGTGGCGGCCCATGCCGCCGTAGGTATCGACGATAATCTTGCGGCCGGTCAGGCCACTGTCGCCCTGCGGTCCACCGATGACGAAGCGGCCGGTCGGGTTGATGAGAATCTGCGTGTCGCGGGACAGCATTTTCTTCGGCAAAACTTTTTGGATGACCTGCCTGGTGATGAAGTCTCGGATCGTCTTGTTGGACGCATCGGCAGCGTGCTGGGTGGAAATGACCACGTTGGTGATCTTCACCGGCTTGCCGTCGATGTACTGCACCGAAACTTGGCTCTTGGCGTCGGGGCGGAGCCACTTAGCATTGCCGGCTTTGCGCAGCTTGGTCAATTGCCGGCCAAGCCGATGGGCGAACATGATCGGCGCGGGCATCAACTCCGGCGTCTCGTCGCAGGCGAAGCCGAACATCAGGCCCTGGTCACCCGCGCCCTGCTCGGCGGTGGCTTTGCCGGATGCGGCCTTGGCATCGACGCCTTGCGAAATGTCCGGGCTCTGCGCGGTCAGGTAGTTGTTGATGAACACGTTGTCAGCGTGGAACACATCGTCGCTGTTCACGTAGCCGATCTCGCGGATGGCGGCGCGCACGACCTGCTCGACGTCGAACTTGGCCTTAGTGGTGATTTCGCCGCCGACGCAGACAACATTACTCTTTACGAACGTCTCGCAGGCGACACGGCTGCGGCGATCCTGCGCAAGGCAGGCGTCGAGTACCGCATCGGAGATCGTGTCGGAGACTTTGTCGGGATGGCCTTCGCCAACCGACTCGGACGAGAAAATGTAGTTTTTGCCCATAAAAAAGTGATTTCAGGCGGGATCGACCAGTTTGATATCAACAAATCAAGATATGATGATATGTTCTTTTTTTCAAAGGTTCAAGGCGTTTTTCTGCCGATTTTAACCTTCACTTGGCCAAGCGCAGATTGAGTTCGGAGCTACTTTCATGCTAGGTTGGCTGTTCGCCAATTAGGCGGTGGGACACCAAGATGACTTTACAGGATGAATCTGGCGACGAGCCGAAGCTGGCCAAGAACGAGATCATCAAGCAGGACAGCAATCTCCTGCGCGGCACCATCGCCGAAGGCTTGCTCGACGACTCCACCGGCGCGCTGGCAGCGGACGACACGCAGTTGACCAAGTTCCACGGCATTTACCAGCAGGACGACCGAGACCTGCGGGGGGCGCGCCGTAAGGCCAAGCAGGAGCGGGCCTACTCGTTCATGACCCGCATACGCATCCCGGGCGGGGTTTGCTCGCCGCAACAGTGGTTGGCGATGGATCGCTTCTGCACCGACTACGCCAACGGCGCGCTCAAGCTCACCACGCGGCAGGCATTCCAGTTGCACGGCATTATCAAGAAAAACCTCAAGACGACCATCCGGAAAATCAACGACTCGTTGATGGACACGATCGCGGCGTGCGGCGACGTGAACCGCAACGTGATGTGTAACCCGAACCCGTACCAGTCGAAGGTGCACGCCGAGGTACTCGAGATGGCCAGGACGATCAGCGCCCACCTCACGCCGGCGACGCGAGCGTACCACGAGATTTGGCTGACCGACGAAAACGGCGAGAAGGAAAATGTGACGCCAAGTCCCGAGCCGGAAGCCGAGCCGATCTACGGCAAGACCTACCTGCCGCGGAAATTCAAGACAGTCATCGCCGTGCCGCCGAGCAACGACGTCGATGTGTTCGCGCATGACCTCGGCTTCATCGCCATCATCGAGGATGACAAGATTGTTGGCTACAACGTCACCGTCGGCGGCGGCATGGGGATGAGCCACGGCAAGGAGACAACCTTCCCGCGCTTGGCGGACGTGCTCGGGTTTTGCACGCCGGAACAAGTGACCGACGTCGCCGAGAAGATCGTCACCACGCAGCGCGACTTCGGCGACCGCGTTGACCGCAGGCACGCGCGCCTCAAGTACACGATCGAGGACCACGGCCTGGAGTGGTTTCGCGGCGAGGTCGAAAACCGGCTCGGCTACGGGCTTGGCCAAGCGAGGCCGTTTAAGTTCGACGACAACAGCGACCGCTACGGCTGGATCGACGACGAGAACGGCAACAGCCACCTGACGTTGTTCATCCAAAACGGCCGCGTCGCCGACACCGACGAATCCCCGATGCGAACCGGCCTGCGCGAGATTGCGAAGGTGCATGACGGCGATTTTCGCCTGACCGCGAATCAAAACCTGATCATCGCCAACATATCGCCGGCCAAGCGCACCGAGATCGAGGCGTTGCTCGACCAGTACAAGCTGGCCGATAGCCACGGCCAAACAGGCCTGCGGCTCAACTCGATGGCGTGCGTCGCGCTGCCAACCTGCGGCTTGGCCTTGGCCGAGGCCCAGCGTTATCTGCCGGATCTGTTGGCCGAGCTGGACGCCGTGCTCGCGGAGCTTGGCTTGAAGGATGACGCGATCACGATCCGCATGACCGGCTGCCCGAACGGCTGCGCCCGGCCGTACATCGCCGAGATCGCCTTCGTGGGCCGTTCGCCCGGCAAATACAACATCTACCTCGGCGGCGGCTTCATCGGCGATCGCTTGAACAAGTTGTACAAAGTGTCGGCCAGGCAGGAGGAGATCGTCGGCATTCTGCGACCGATCCTCGAGCGTTATGCGAACGAGCGCAACGACGGCGAGCGCTTCGGAGACTTTGTGATTCGCACCGGCTACGTCGCTGAGACGCGCGAGGGCCGCGAATTCCACAACGATTTCAAAGAAGATTAAACCCGCTTGGCCAACCGTCTGGCCAAGCCGCGTGTTCATCCCGAAAGTGCTTGAGACGGGGTGGGGCGATGCGTACGATTCGCCTCCGTTTTTTCGGGGGGAATGGCTGGATAGCTCAGTTGGTAGAGCAACGGATTGAAAATCCGTGTGTCCCCGGTTCGATTCCGGGTCCAGCCACCATTTTTTCTGCCGCCCGGGTTCACGACTTTTCCAATGGTGGAATCTGCAAAAACGATTTCCCTTCCAGGCTTGGAGGACGGCCGCAAGGCGGACGAGCCGTGCACGATTGTCATCTTCGGCGCGAGCGGCGACCTGACGGCGCGCAAGCTGATCCCCGCGCTGTATCACCTCCACCTCGAGGGGCAGATGCCGGAGTCGTTTCGCGTGGTCGGCTTTGCGCGCCGCGAAAAAACCGATGCAAGCTGGCGCGACGAGATGCGCGCCGG
>QOAX01000090.1 GCA_003972865.1 Verrucomicrobiota bacterium
CGGGCGCAAAAAGCGCGGACGCTGATCAAGCGCGACTTCGAGCAGGCGTTCGAGACGGTTGACGCGCTGATCACGCCGACGGTGCCGGCCCCGGCGTTCAAGGCGGGTGAAAAAATGGACGACCCGCTGCAAATGTATTTGTCCGATATCTTTACGATTTCCTGCAACCTCGCCGGCACGTGCGGCATTAGTTTGCCGTGCGGATTCACGGGCGAACCGAAGCTACCAATCGGCCTGCAGTTTCTTGGTAAGCCTTTCGGCGAGAGTATGTTGCTGCAGATCGCCAACGCCTACGAACAAGCCACTCTGTGGCACACGGAAAGGGCCGCGCTCTGATGGAATACGAGACGGTCATCGGGCTCGAGACCCACGTTCAACTCAAGACGAAGTCGAAGATGTTTTGTGGCTGCGCCAACCAGTTTGGCGCGGAGCCGAACACGAACGTCTGCCCGGTCTGCCTCGGCATGCCCGGCGTGTTGCCGGTGCCCAATGAGCGCGCGCTGCAACTCACGACACTCACCGGTTATCTGCTAAACTGCGAGGTGCCAAGCGTTGCCAAGTTCGACCGCAAAAACTATTTTTATCCCGACGTCTGCAAGGACTACCAAATCACGCAGTTCGATTATCCGTCGACGACGACCGGTTACGTGGACTTTGAGTTTGGTGATGGCATCGAGCGGGTGCGCATCACCCGTGCCCACATCGAGGAGGACGTCGGCAAGAACAACCACTTTACCCAGCACAGCGGCGTGGACTTCAACCGCGCCGGCGTGCCACTGCTCGAGATCGTTTCCGAGCCGGACCTGCGCAGCGCCGACATGGCGTACGAATACCTCAATGCGCTGAAGGACATTTTGATTTACGGTGGGATCAGCGACTGCGACATGGAGAAGGGCATGGTGCGCTGCGACGTCAACATCAGCGTACGCCCAAAAAGCGAGGAGAAGCTCGGCGTGAAGGTGGAGATCAAAAACATGAACACCTTCAGCGGCGTGCGGCGTGCGATCAACTACGAGGTGCCCCGGCAGATCGAGACGCTCGAGAGTGGCGGCACGCTCGTGCAGGAAACGCGCCGATGGGACGACGTCGCCGGCATCACCGAGAGCATGCGCACGAAAGAGCACGCGCATGATTACCGCTATTTTCCCGAGCCGGACATCATGCCGCTCAAGCCGGACGAGGCTTGGCTGACGGAGGTGCGCTCGCACGTTGTCGAACTGCCGCTCGCCCGCAAGCAGCGCTTCGTGAGCGACTACGGCATCCCGGCGCAGGACGCCGATGTGTTCGTTGGCAACGTGCCGTTGGGCGGCTTTTTTGAGCAGGCTGTCGAGAGTGCGAAAAATGCCAAGGCCATCGCCAACTGGGTGATCAACAATCTACAGGCGCGCCTCATCGAGACCGGCACGACGGTTGACGAGCTGAAGTTTGAGCCGGCTGCGATCCGGGAGTTGGTTGGGATCATTGAAGCCGGCACCATCAGCAGCACGGGCGGGCAGGAGGTGTTCGCGGAGCTGTTCGAGAACGGCGGTTCGCCGGCGGCGATCGTTGAGGCCAGGGCCTTGGCGCAGGTCAGTGACGGTGGCGAACTGGAGAAGTGGTGCCAGGACGCCATCGATTCCAACCCCGGCCCTGCGGACGACTATCGGAATGGCAAGGAGAACGCTATCAACTTCCTAAAGGGCCAGGTGATGAAGGCCAGCCGCGGTAAGGCCAACCCGCAGGTGGTCGGTGAAACCTTGGCCAAGCTGTTGAAAGGCTGATCCACTTGTGGCAAACTGCTGCATTGGCAATCGCCCGGGCGTAACCCAGTCGACCGGATGGGTGTACAGGGTTACGGTTGAATGATTTTTTTTGACACAATGATACAGAGACAAACAAAGATGACGTGCCGAGCCATTGCTGCGCTGGCGATGATGGGGGCCGCTTGGCCAAGCGCAACGGCCAAGGAGACGGCACTCGACCGCTACGTGGCCAAGCCGGATCCGGCTTACGAATACAAATTGATTTCACAATATGAGGGGGATGGCTGCACCACGTACATCCTTGGCATGACGTCGCAAAAATTCCTGACGGAGAAGGACGTCAACCGCACGCTGTGGAAGCACTGGATGATCATTGCCAAGCCGCACAGGCTGAAGCACGACACCGGCCTGATGCTCATCGCCGGCGGCAGCAACGGGAAGGAACCGCCCACCAAGGGTGACGACACCATGGCGCAGATCGCCGCCAAGACCGGCTCGGTCGTCACGGTGCTGAAGATGGTGCCCAACGAGCCGCTGCAATTTGTCGGCGAGGAGCGCACACGCACCGAGGACTCGCTCATCGCCTACACATGGGACAAGTATCTGCGCACCGGCGAGGAGCGCTGGCCAGCCCGCCTGCCGATGACCAAGGCGGTCGTGCGCGCGATGGACACGGTAACCGATTTTCTCGCCAAGCCGGAGGGCGGCGAAGTGGTGGTGGACAAGTTCGTGGCCGCCGGCGGGTCAAAGCGCGGCTGGACAACCTGGAGCATCGCCGCGGTGGACAAGCGCATCGTCGCCATTGTGCCGATTGTCATCGACATGCTCAACGTCATCCCGTCGTTCAAGCACCACTACCGCGCCTACGGCTTTTACGCCCCGGCGGTGGGGGACTATGTGGAGATGGGGATCATGGGCTGGCAGGACACGCCCGAGTACAAGCGCCTGCTCGAGATTGTTGAGCCGTACGAATATCTCGAGCGTTACACGATGCCCAAGTACCTGATCAACGCCGGCGGTGACCAGTTTTTCCTGCCGGACTCGTGGAAGTTTTACTACAAGAATTTGCCCGGCCAGAAGCACCTCCGCTACGTCCCAAACGCCGGCCACTCGCTCGACGGCTCGGACGCCGTTTACAGCCTGGCCGCCTACTACAACGCCATCCTGAACAAGACCAAGCTGCCCGAGTACGAGTGGGACGTGCAGGAAGACGGCTCAATCAAAGTGACGACCGAGACGCGCCCGAAGCAGGTGCTGCTGTGGCAATGCACCAATTCGGAGACGCGCGATTTCCGCATCGAGACCACAGGCAAAACCTGGACGAGCAGGAAACTGCGCCCGGTGAGTCGTGGAACCTACGTGGGCAAGGTGCCCGAGCCGGAAAAGGGCTGGACAGCGTTCATGGTGGAGCTGACCTATGCCGAGCCCATCCAGCGCGGCACGTCAACCAGGCGCGGCGGTCGGCTAGGCCAAGAGACCGGCCGGGTCGGTGCCCCGTTCAAATTCACCACCGGCATCAACGTCCTCCCGGAGAAGTTGCCGTTCGAGTTCAAGCCAAGCCCAATCCCAAATCGGTGACGAACGGTTTGGCCTAGTTGTCTTTATGGGGTTGGGGTTCGAGTGGAGTCGCGCCTCCCATCGGAAGCAGTTCGATGCCATTCCGTTTTTCATTCACGTGGAAGCGCACGCAGTAAATCCTGTTCGGAGCTCGGCCCGAGGAGCAGTACGAGACCAGCAGCGATTCATCCGCGAGCTTCATTCCGCCGGGATAGCCGTAGCTCGAAGTGTCCAGCGGCAGCGGCCCGGTCCATTCGCGGCCGTTATTGTGCCCGAGCCAGACTCGCAGGTTGCCGTACGTGGCCACAACCACAATCGTGCTGTCCTTCAGCGTGAACACGCGCGGCGCCTTGAATTTGCCCTGCGTTACCAGTCGCCCGTCGTAGCGCCAGGTCTTGCCGTTGTCCTTGGAAAAAAACCGCCCGCCATCTGGTCGGCACACGAGGAACAGGCGCCCGTCTGGCAGCTGCGCGATGGCCGGCTCATCGATGTTTGCCGCGCTTGACGAGGCGGTGTCCGCGCTGTTGCCCTTACGTTCAATCACCGACAGTAGGCTCCAGCTTTTGCCGCGGTCCTTCGACTGGTGAATTGCCCCGCCCAGCTTGCCCGAGCCCTTTTTCATGAAATACGTCGGCCAGAGGATGCGTCCGTCCGGCAACTGCACCAGCTGCACGTGGCTGCGCTCATAAAACGTGCCCGGGCTCTTCAGGAACAACGGCTTGCTCCACGTCTTCCCGTTGTCCGTCGAGCGAATCGAACACTGCGCCGTGTTCAGCCCGCCTAGCTCTTTTTTAAAGTGCGCCGGTGCCTCCAGGTAGCCGTACCACGACGCCTGCACGCCGATGGTGCAAACCAGTGTGCCGTCATCGCAACGCAGCAGACCGCACGGTCCGTCGTCCCATTTCAGGTCGAGAATCGTTTTTGGCTTCGACCACGTTTTCCCTCCGTCCCCCGACCGTGTCAGCATCGACCGCCCACCTGTTGGCGCGGCAAAATCCAGCGGCCACCCCTGATTCAGCCACCGCTCTCTCAGCTTCGGTTCAATCAATCGCGGCTGAGCAAATGACGAATGATAATACCCCATCGAGTGTACCAGCAGCAGTTCGCCGTTGGGCAACTGTTGCATATTCCCCGCCCAGCTGAATTCGCCCTGGCCGGGAAACGCATCTGGCCGATTGAACCCTGGTCCGGTCACCAACACTCGCGCCTGTTCAATCGCCAACGGCGCGCCGGCTGCAAATGAGCAGCAGAGGCAAGCCAGTGTGATGGAGGAGAACAGTTTGCTCATTGGCCGCTCCTTTCACCGAACCAGAACGAATACAGACTTGCGTCCTGAATTTTGAACCGCAGGCTCATCACCCTCCCGGGTAGCTTGGCCAAGCCACCTTTTGTCCACTGCACTTCGTGGCGTGTTTTGTCGGAATTAAGTGGGACTGACTCAGTCACCAATTTACCCTTGGCATCGAGCGCCTCGACCTGCAGGCGACCTAACCCGGCATCGGCGTTCACGAATAATTTCCCCTCCGGCACGCGGAACTGGACCGTCCTAACTCGGCCTCCCTCCCTACCGGCATCCAACGAGATAAACCCATCGAGCCGCAGCACAGCGAGGCAAACGGCGCCATCATCTGGATCCAGCCCGGGTTTACGCACGTATTTACCTTTGGGGAAGTTGCCGACGTAGTTGTAACTGGCGCGGTATTTGAGGCCTGTGTAGTAAAACCAAAGTTCATCGTCGCGCACCACCGGCGCGGACGGCGGCAGGATTTGCGTAAGGTCGTAGGCGCCGGAGTCAATCCGCGACGGGCCAATGAACGGTCGTCGATCGCCCAGCCGCTTCCAGTTTTTGAGGTCGCGGCTCATCGCCAGTTGCACAAGGTGGAAGCCGTCTGTGTTCGGGTAGTTCGGTACCGGCCCGGTCGCGTGGTACATTGCCGGCAGCCCGATGTAAATTCCATCGTAGTAAAACGCTCCCATATTGTAAACGTCCACCCGATACACTTTCGGGTTGTTGTGGAAAGGCAGCCGCAGCGATGCATCGGCCAAGCGCGCCTTAATGTTCTCCACGCCAAGCTTCTGGTCCAGGTCGTCGGACTGGAAAATGAGGCCGTAGTCGGTCCAGTTTTTAAAATCACGGCTCGTGGCCAGCGCCACCGATCGACCGTATTTGCCGCCACGTTTTACCGTGTGGATGAATAGACCCTCGGCCGGATTAAAGCTGAAATTGGACTCGTCCGAGCTGGGTATGCGTGGAACGTCGAGTTTGGTCCAGTTCGCCCCGTCCGGGCTGATCGCGAATCCGCTGTTGGCCAGCGCCGCCTTGAACCGCCGGCCCGGGTCCTTCTCCAGTGGGTCGACCACGACCAGATCCGTCCGCATATTTGGCTTGGCGCCTGGCATCCAGTGCAGCCCGTCCCGGCTTTCCCAAAGCCATTGGTCAATGCCCAGCACCCACAACTTGTACACCTTCGCCACCGGGTCCCACTGCGGCGCGGAGCGCGTCTGGATGGTCTTCCCCGGCTGCGGACTCCGAATCACCGCTCCCAACTTTCGTGGCTGATGCATCGTCCGTGTCACCCCGGCGATTTTCGCTACGATGAAGTCATCCAGGAATAACTGCGCCTGTCCCTGTTTTAATGAAACGGGCTCCGCTGCTGATATAACAGCAGTGAAGGAAACAAGGGTGGCTACGATTTTCCCGTGCAATGAAATCATTTCAGAAGCACCGCTCATTGCCCTGATCTCTTTGCCTCGGCAGCGCGATTGTGATTAGTGCGACGAGGGGGGAGGGGCAACGGCTGTGGAGGGTTTAACCCTTGACCCGGACAAGTTTCATGATGCGTCCGTCCACGTTCCAGTCCTGGACGTACAGGTTGCCATCGGCGTCCCAGCCGGAGCCGTGGGTGCCGCTGAAGACGCCCTCGATCCAGTCCGCCTGCTTGACGCCAAAGTTGCGACCCTGCTTGCAATCCGGATTGTGGCCGAGCACGGCCATGATGGTGTTGGTTTTGTCGAGAATGACTACGCGGCCGTGCAGATCGGGCACCGAGACATAGTCGCCCTGCACGGAAACGGAAGTCGGCATGCCGAGGCCGCCTATGACTTCGTTGATATATACTGTGGGGATAACCCCAGATTGCCAAAACCCCTGTGTCTACTGTGCCTTGAGTTCGCAGGACTGTGCGGGAAGGGAAACAACGGGGGGGACGGCTTCGTCGTCGCTCGTCACCTGGCACTCGCAGGCGTCGATGTGGTCATTGGGGAGACGGTGGAGCCAGGGGAGCTCTCCGCTCGGTCAGATCGTATACTAATCAAGTACGAATAAAAGCACCCGAGCCGCAGTTCGGCGAACGGGCAACGGCTAGCGGCATCCGAGTCAGGTTACCCTATTTTTTTGGTTAAAGGGAAAGAATGTTGCCCAATCTGGAAACAACTGAGCAGGTAACCCTTTTTTTCATCAAAAAAATTTC
>QOAX01000158.1 GCA_003972865.1 Verrucomicrobiota bacterium
GATGGGCACCCGCCAATTCACCTTCGGCCCGTCATCGGGAAATTCTTTGAGGATGCCACTCTCACGCCAAACACCATCCCGCTTGGGCCCAAGCCACTGAGGCCAATCATCGGCCGCCACCGACAAGCTAAGCGCTTGGCCAAGCGCCAAGCCAACAAGGAGAGATTTGGATTTCATGGCCGGAAAAGAATGAGCTTGGCCAAACGAAAAGGCAAGAAGAGCCGTCTCAAGTTCAGTTGTTCGCGCTTGGCCAAGCGTGGCGTGACAAATGGGGGCTCTGTACCTACCGTGCCGCGCGTGGAGAAACAAAAACTCACGCTTGGCCACTCACCTGATCCGGACGATGCGTTCATGTTTTACGGCCTGGCCAAGGGCTTGGTCGATGACGGCGGCTACGACTTCGAGCACATCCTGCAGGACATCCAGACGCTGAACGAGCGGGCCAGCCGCGGCGAGCTCGACATCTCGGCGATCAGCATCCACGCCTACGCACACGTGTGCGACCAGTACGCGCTGCTGCCGAGCGGCGCGAGCATGGGCGACGGCTACGGGCCGATGCTCGTCGCGCGCGAGAAATTCTCGAGACAGGAAATCGCCTCCCGCCGTATCGCCGTGCCGGGCACGATGACCAGTGCGTTTCTAGCGCTGCAACTTTGGCTGCGCAAAAAAGGCGAACTGATCGACTACACCGTCGTGCCATTCGACGAGATTTTCAAAACCGTCAACGAAGGTCGTTCCGACGTGGGGCTGATCATCCATGAGGGTCAGTTGACGTTTGAAAACGAGGGACTCGTTTGCTGCGAGGACTTCGGTGTGTGGTGGGGCCGCGAGAACGACGGACTGCCGCTGCCGCTCGGCGGGAACGTCATCCACAAGCGCATCCCGGCGGCGGAGCGCAAGGTGATCTCGGACGTGCTCGAGCGCAGCATCCGGTACAGCCTCGAGCACCGCGCCGAGGCAGTGGAGCACTCGCTGCAGTATGCCCGCGACATGGGCATCGACTTGGCGGACAAGTTCGTCGGCATGTACGTGAACGACTGGACGCTCGACTACGGCGAAGCCGGCCGCGAGTCGATCCGTCGCTTCCTGCGCCGCGGTCACGAGATGGGCGTCGTGCCCAAGCTGCCGGAGCTGGAGTTTGTGGAGTAACCGCTGTTTCACCAAAGCGGGGCTTGAATGGAGGGTACAGTTTGGCTAGGGTGCGGGCCTCACCGGCGTTGAGTTTGGCGGTTTGGCCAAGCGCTTGGCTCGGTGGCTGATCTTTCCATGAAACGTATGATTCAAAAAACCATGGCGCTGGCGGCGCTTGGCTTGGTGTGGGGCTTGGTGGCCGAGTTCCAAGTTGAGGCGGCCAAGCGGCCGAATGTCCTGTTCATTTTCACCGACGATCACTCGGCGCGGGCGATCAGTTCGAACGGCTCGCGCATCAACAGGACGCCGCATATGGATCGCATTGCGCAGGAGGGCATGCGGTTCCGCAAGTGCTATGTCACTAACTCGATCTGCGGGCCAAGCCGTGCGGTCATCCTGACCGGCAAGTACAGCCATTTGAACGGGTTCCTGATGAATGGCCGAACGCCGTTCGACGGCTCGCAGCAGACGTTCCCGAAGCTGCTGCGCAAGACCGGTTACGAGACGGTGATGATTGGCAAGTGGCATCTTAAAAGTGTGCCGACCGGTTTTGATTACTTCGACGTCCTGATTGGGCAGGGGCCGTATTACAACCCGCCCATGCGTACGACCAACGACGCGGGCGAAGTGGTCGTCGAGAAAAACACCGGCTACACGACCGACATTGTTACCGACAAGGCGCTTGCATGGCTGAAGAACGATCGCGATGGCGACAAGCCGTTCATGCTGATGCTCCAGCACAAGGCGCCGCATCGCAACTGGCAGCCCGGCCCGGCGCACCTCAACACTTTCGACGACGTGGAGATTCCCGAGCCTGAGACGATGTGGGACGACTACTCGGGACGGACCTCCGCCGCCGCAAACCAGGCAATGACCATTGCGAAGCATCTTTCCGCGAACGACCTCAAGCTCAATGCCGGCCCGAACAACTTGACGCCGGAACAAAAGAAACTTTGGGATGCAGCCTACGGCCCGAAGAATGAGGCATTCCAAAAGGCCAACTTGCAGGGCAAGGAGCGCGTCAGGTGGATGTACCAGCGTTACATCAAGGATTACCTGCGCTGCGTGCAATCGGTGGACGACAACATCGGCCGCGTGCTGAAATACCTCGACGACACCGGCCTGGCCGACAACACGGTCGTCATCTACTCGTCCGACCAGGGCTGGTACCTCGGCGAGCATGGCTGGTACGACAAGCGCTGGATGTACGAGGAGTCGCTCGTGATGCCGCTGATCGTGCGCTGGCCGGGCGTGGTCGAGGCCGGCAGCATCAACAACGACATCGTGTCAAATCTCGATTTCGCCGAGACGTTCCTCGAGATCGCCGGGTCGGATATCCCGGGCGACATGCAGGGCCGCAGCCTCGTGCCGCTGATGAAGGGCGCGACACCCGCCGACTGGCGCAAGGCCTTTTATTACCATTACTACGAGTTTCCCGGCGCGCACAGCGTGGCCCGCCACTACGGCGTGACGGATGGCAACTACAAGCTGATTAATTTTTACGAAAACAAGGAGTGGGAACTGTTCGACCTCACCGCCGACCCGAACGAGCTGCAGAGCCTCCACGGCCGGGCGGAATACGCCGGGACACAGGCGCGGCTCGAAAAAGAGTTGCAGCGACTCCGTAAACGGTACAGGTTGCCGGCCGAGGATCCGCCCTCAACGCGGCCTCGGCAAAGGCGGAAGAGGTGAATTTGTAGCAACCCGTCAACCCGAACGACAGAAGCCGGCCGCTTGGCCGGCTATTGTTTCTTCGGGCAGCGATTGGCCAAGTACTCTGCCGCTCAATACAGCAGGGTCGGTGAGAGGAAGTAGAGCCGGCCGGCCTTGAGCTTGGGGAGATCCACGCCCAGGTCGATCTTGATCTCCTTGGCCTCGCTCTTGCCGAACAGGCGGAACAGGTTGGCCAGGTTCATCGGTTGGCGGTACTGGATCAGGTCGGCATCCGCGTGGTCGGCCAGCTTCAGCGCCCGGTCGGTGGCGGTGTCCAGGTCGCCCAGTTCATCCACGAACCCCTGGCCAAGCGCCTGTGTGCCGGAGAGGATTCGGCCGTCGGCTTGCTCCTCCCAGTTGTCGACGAGCGCCTTGCCGTCATCCGGTTTGTCCCGTCGATCGAGGTCGCGTCCCTCGCGCACGATCTTTTTGAAACGGCCGAAGGTCTCGTCGATCAGGTCCTGCACCATCCGGCGTTCCTCCGGGGTGATGTCCTCCTCGCGCTTGTCGAAGCTGAGCATGTCCTTGTGCTTGCCGCTCTTGAACACCATCGGCTGCACGCCGACCTTGTCCATCAGGTTGCGCAGGTTGTAGCCATGCATGATCACGCCGATGCTGCCGGTGATGGTCAACTCGTGCGCGACGATCCAGTTGCACGGTGCCGCGACGTAGTAGCCACCCGAGGCCGCCAACGCCCCCATTACGGCGACCACCGGCTTGTCGCACTCATCCTGAAAATCGCGGATGATTTCGTAAATGCGATCCGACGCCAGCACCTCGCCGCCGGGCGAATTGATGCGAAACAGCACTGCCCTCACGTCGTCGTCCTCCCGCGCCCACTTGAACTGGCGCCGGATCGACTCGACCATGTTGTTTCCGCTGGCATCGACGCTGAAGCTGGCGATCAGGCCGGCGAGATCGATCACCGCAATCTTGTTGTCGCTGTCGTTGTTCCGGAGGGTGACGACCTCGACGTGGGCGGAGCCGCCATTGGTTGACATGGACATCCCGAACGACCCGATTGCCAGCACGACGACCAGGGCGCCGCTCAACAGCAGGCAACCCAACAAGCACAGGGAGAACCACATCCAGCCCCAGCTCTTCTTGGCCGGGATCGGCCTTTGGGAGGCTTGGCTTGAAATCACGGGAGGCGCGTTGTCGTTCATGTCGTGAGGCAACCTACCCTTGGCCAGGCGTCTCGGCAAGCGGCTGGTTTGCGCTTGGCCAAGCACTTGCGTAGCATCCGGGCGTGGAGCGCAAAACCTGGCTGCCGCTGGTGTTGATGCTCGTCTTTGCGGCGAGCCGTTGGCCCGGCATGCTGCCTGAGAACTTCAGCGCTGCGCATGCGCTGCTGTTTTGCGCGGCCTTCTGGCTTCCCGGCTGGCTGGGCTGGGTGCTGCCGATGGCCACCATCATCGTCACCGACATCCTGCTCAACTTGTTCTACTACGCCGAGTCGGTGATGGTTCCAGAGTTAATCTCAAACTGGATGATTCTCGCGCTGTTCGTCGTCCTAGCCAAGTGGCTGGCCCGGCGCCGCAGCTACGGCCGGGTCTTCCTCGGCACGCTGGTTGGTGCGCTACTGTTTTACCTTGTCAGCAACACCGTCTCGTGGCTGGTCAATCCAGTCTACCCCAAGACGATCGGCGGTTGGATTCAGGCGCTGACGGTCGGCCTGTCTGGCTTTCCGCCGACATGGTGGTTCGGCCTGAAAACCTTGTTCAGCACTGGACTGTTCACGGGTCTGTTTGCCGGGGCGATGAAATGGAGCGAGGCGCTCGACGCCACCGAGCCGGAACCCGAAACCGAAGACGACGAGGAGACCGAAACTCCACCCGAACCCAGCCCCGAGGCCGCATGACGACCGTCGGCATCCTCTCCGACAATCACGGCGACTGGCCGCCGCACATCATCGAGTCGCTGGCCGGCGTCGATGCCATCATCCACGCCGGCGACATCGGCCCGTACAGGCTCGTGCTCGACATGGAAGCCATCGCGCCTACGACCGCCGTGCTGGGCAACACCGATGGCGACATGCCACTCGACGAGGCGGCGGTGACGACACTCGGTGGCAAAAAGTTTTTCGTGCAGCACATCGTCGAGCCGCACCGACTCCAGACGCCGCTGCATGAGCGGCTCAAGCGCATCACGCCGGACGTCGTCGTCTTTGGACACACGCACCAGCCATTCTACGAGACTCTCGGCGGAATCCTGTTTCTGAACCCAGGCTCGGTGACGCAGCCGCGCGGGGATTATCGGCCAAGCATGGTTCACTTAACCATCGACAACGGCAAAATCACCCCAAAATTCATCGAGTTCTGAGCCGGGCACCGAGTTGGCGGGTGAGGCCCGGTAGATCGTATCAGGCGATGTTGAGATCGGGGTCTTGGGCTTGGAGACTGATACTGGCAATTAGCCAACACCAAAGCAGGGAAGAGCAAGTTCCAAGTCCTTTGAGGGACGCTCAAAGTCGATTGAGCGGCGCTCAAGGTCGTTTGAAGTGTGCTCAAAGCGGTTCGAACGGTGCTCAAAGCGGTTCGAACGGTGCTCAAGGTGGTTTGATCGGTGCTCAAAGTGGTTTGATTACTCAAAAAACCGGGTTTTTCAGCAATTTATCGTTCGCTTTACCAGGGTGGTTTCAATTGTTACGTTACCGGGGTTCTGCCTTATCGTCCGATGGAATTCTTCACTGTCCGCTTGGCCAAATCAGTTCGTTTTGTCGGGTTGGCTTTGCTTGGCTTGGTCGCCCTTGGCCAAGCCGATGCTGCCAAGAAGCCCAACATCCTCTGGATCGTTGGCGAGAATTTCTCCCTCGACCTCGCCTGCTACGGACAGAAGAACGTCAGCACACCCAACCTCGACCGGCTCGCACGCGAGGGCACGCGGTACACGAAGGTGTATTCCACCTCGCCGGTGTGCGCGCCGAGCCGGTCGGCGTTGATGACCGGCTGGTACGCGACGACGACCGATATGCATCACATGCGCAGCCATCGCTCGGATGGCTTTCGGCTGCCGGCCGGCGTGCGGCCGATCACGCATCTGCTGCGGGACGCCGGCTATCACACCGCCAACATCACGCACATCGGCCAGCGCGAGGTGGGCACGGGCAAACTGGATTTGAATTTTGCCAAGGAAGGCCCCGTGTACGCCGGCAGGGACTGGGACGACCTGAAAAAGAAACAGCCGTTCTTCGCGCAGATCAACATGCCCGAGGCGGAGTACGATATTTATGACCGCAAGTCCGCCGAGAAACCGCGCGTGAAATGGGTCGGCGAGGAATGGCATCCCAAGGTGGCCACGCCGGAGAACGTCACGCCGCCGCCGTATTATCCCGACCACAAAATCACCCGCGAGGAATGGGCGCGCTACCTCAACTCCGTCACCGGCACCGACGTGCGCATCGGCTGGATTTTGGAGCAGTTGAAGAAGGACGGCCTCAGCGAAAACACCATCGTCGTTTTCTTCGCCGATAACGGCCGGCTCGATGCCCGCGGCATCCACTGGTGCTGGGACAGCGGCCTGCATGTACCGATGATCATCTGCTGGCCCAAGCGCGTCACCGCTCCCGCACAGGTCACCCCCGGCCGCGTGGATGAACAGGTGCTCAGCCTGCTCGACCTCTCGGCCACCACGCTCTGGATGGCCGGTGTCCCCAAGCCGTTCGGCATGCAGAGCCGCGTGTTCCTTGGGGCCGCCGCCGAGCCGGCGCGCACCTATGCCTTCGCCGCGCGGGATCGCATCGACGAGACGGAGGTGCGCCTGCGCTCCGTGCATGACGCGCACTTTCACTACATTCGCAACTACACCCCCGGTGCCGGCTTCCCCACGCTCAACCGCTACAAGGAGAAATGTTTCCTGATAAAACCGCTCATGCGCCGCCTGCATGCGCAGGGCAA
>QOAX01000246.1 GCA_003972865.1 Verrucomicrobiota bacterium
CACGTCGTCATCGACGGGCATACCGAGATCGGCAGCGGCAACGAGTTTTTCTCTTTCGCCTCCATCGGCCTCAAGACGCAGGACTTGAAATGGAAAGGCGGCACGACATGGACGCGCATCGGCGACCGCAACACCTTCCGCGAAAACGTCACCGTGCACAGCGCCACCGGTGACGGCGAGGCGACGGTGATGGGGTCGGACAATCACATCATGGCGTACAGCCACATCGCCCACAACGTGCTGATGGGCGACCGCGTGATTTTGTCCAACAACGGAACGCTGGCCGGCCACGTCGTCGTCGAGGATCACGCCATCGTCGGCGGCTTGTCGGCGGTGCATCAATTCTGTCGTCTTGGCAAAATGTCGATCATCGGCGGCTGTACAAAAGTGGTGAGCGACGTGGCGCCGTTCATGATGGTGGACGGCAACCCGGCACGAACCCGCGCCGTCAATAAAGTGGGACTGGAGCGCAACGGCGTTTCAGCGGAGACGCAGGAGGCGTTGCGAAAGGCGCACCGGTTGTATTTCCGAAAAGGCCTGACCGCCGCCAACGCAGTCGAAGCCATCCGAGCCGAAGTGCCGCCGCTTCCCGAAGTGGAACACTTCCTCTCGTTCGTCGAGACCAGCGACCGGGGCGTCACGCGCTGACACGGCCAAGCGCTTGGCCAAGCGACAAAAAAAACCGCCCCGATGCCGGGGCGGTTTTGAAACTTTTTTTGGAGGCCGGTTACTTGACCTTGGCGATGCTCTTGGCCGGGGCATTCTTGAACTTGCCGGCGCAGTTGTTGCAGCAGAACGCAACCGAGTAGGTCTTCTTCGGATCGATCGCCTTGCCGCTGAGCGGGCATTTGTCATTCACCGTCTTGCGGGCGAACTTGACCTGCTTGAACAACGCTACGGGATCGGCCGTGAACTTTTTCTGGCATCCGGCACCGCAGAATGCGACCACGTCGCCCTTGTGTTTCGCCGTGATTTTCGCGTTGATCGCCTTGCCGCTCATGGGGCAGGTGGCGTTCACCGCGACCGCCTTTACCTTGCCCAGGAACTTGGCCGGGTCCTTGGTGAACTTGCCCAGGCAGTTGCCACAACAGAAGCCGACCGCGTAGGTGGCGTCCTTGTTGATGGCCTTGCCGCTGAACGGGCATTCTGTGTTTACCGGGCCGGCGATGGCGCTGACCACGGCTATCAAACTCAGGCAACCCAAAAGGGTTCCGAGCCATTTCATTGATTTTGATGTCATACTGCTGGTATTGTTTTTTTTGCCGAGACTATTGGCGTTGAGGCGCACGCTACCCGTCGGTTTTCATGGCGTCAACACCAATATAAGCCCTTTTTTGTTGCAAATTGATGAGCGAAAAGGATACCTATTTCGCAAGCAAAACGTCGTTAAATACGTGGAATGAAAGTTACCCAGACAATTGCCTCCGGCTCGCCGGACGGACTGCAGCGCATGCGTCGGCGGCGGTTCGTTGGGCCGGGAGAGAGGGGAATCCGGCCGGGTTGAGTTGCCTGAAACTGGAAGATTTTTTTGACCACGAAAAGCACGAAAGCCACGAAGGAATTGATCCTCGGCAGCTTCGGGCCAAGCGCTTGGATTCCCTACAGATATTCCTGCAGCGGCTTGACGGCGTAGCCGTTTTGTTTCAGCGCGGCGATGCCTTCGGCGGCGGCTTTGGCGCTGCCCATTGTGGTCATGATCGGGGTGTTCGTGTAGATGGCGGTGGTGCGGATTTTAATCTCATCGGCACGCGGCGCCTGGCCGGAGGGGGTGTTTATGACGAGCTGGATCTCGTTGTTTTTAAGCAAATCCAGCGTGTTGGGGCGGCCCTCGGCCAGCTTGGGAACGCTCTCCACCTCGAGGCCGGCCTTGGCCAGCACGGCGGCGGTGCCGGTGGTGGAGCTGAGTTTGAAGCCAAGGTCGGCGAAGCGCTTGGCCAAGTCGGCGACTTCCGCCTTGTGGGCGTCGCTGACGCTGATGAACACCCGCCCCTCGAGCGGCAGCGAGCTGCCGGAGGCCATTTGCGACTTGGCGTAGGCGATGCCGAGGTCGGTGTCGATGCCCATCACTTCGCCGGTCGATTTCATCTCGGGTGACAGCAAAATATCCTGCCCGTGGAAGCGGTTGAACGGGAAAACCGACTCTTTCACCGCCCAGTAGTCCGGCGTGAGTTCCTCGGTGAAGCCAAGCTCCTTGAGCGTCCTGCCGGTCATCACCTTGGCCGCCAGCTTGGCCAACGGCCGACCGATCGCCTTGCTGACGAACGGCACGGTGCGCGACGCGCGCGGGTTGACCTCGAGCACGTACACGCCGCCGTCCTTGATGGCGTACTGCACGTTCATCAGGCCGGTCACCTTTAGCTCACGGGCCATGGCGTCGGAGTAGCGGCGCATGGTGTCCATGAGCTCGGCCGAGAGCGTGTGCGGCGGCAGCACCATCGTGGCGTCGCCGGAGTGCACGCCGGCAAACTCCACGTGCTCGAGCATCCCGCCGATGACCACGGTGGCGTCGGCGGGATCGTTGTGCAGGCCAACGTCGGCGATGCAATCGACGTCCACCTCGATGGCGTCTTCGAGAAATTTATCCACCAACACCGGCCGCTCTGGTGAGGCCTCGACGGCGGTGCGCATGTACCGGCGCAGCTCGTCGTCGGAGTAAACGATCTGCATCGCGCGGCCGCCGAGCACGAACGACGGACGCACCAAAACCGGGTAGCTCAGCTTGGCCGACGCCTCGAGCGCCTCGGCCTCGTTGGTGGCCAGCCCGTTGGGCGGCTGCGGGATGTCGAGCGCGTGCAGCATGTCGGCGAACATCTCGCGGTCCTCGGCGCGCTCGATGCTCTGCGGCGAGGTGCCGATGATGTTGACGCCGTTGGCCTGCAGGTCCAGCGCGAGGTTGAGCGGTGTCTGTCCGCCGAACTGCACGATTGCGCCCCAGCATTTTTCGCGCTCATAAATGTGCAGGACGTCCTCGAGCGTCAGCGGCTCGAAGAAAAGCTTGTCGCTGGTGTCGTAGTCGGTGGAGACAGTTTCCGGGTTGGAATTGACCATGAGCGACTCGAGTCCCTCCTCCTTCAGCGCGAAGGCGGCGTGCACGCAGCAATAGTCGAACTCAATCCCCTGGCCGATCCGGTTCGGGCCGCCGCCGAGGATCATCACCTTCCGGGTGTCGCTTGGCCGCACCTCGTCATCGCCCCGGTCGTATGACGAGTAGTAGTATGGCGTGTACGCCTCGAATTCCGCCGCGCAGGTGTCCACCAACCGGAACCCCGGCACGATGCCAAGCACCTGGCGTTCGGCCCGCACCTCGTCCTCGGTGCGCTGGGTGAGGTGGGCGATCTGCCGGTCGGAGAACCCGAGCGACTTGGCCTTGGCTAACAAATCCTTGTCCATCTGCAAAAAGCCCGGCGCGCGCCGGGCCAAAACTCGGCAAAGTAATCCACAAACCGGGGTGGGTGTCGAGCGAATCCAGACATTTCGATTTTTTTGAACATTTTTGGTTGAGTCCAATCGAAGTCTGGCGAAGATTGCGAGGGCAGTTATCGAATGAAAAAAAGCATGATGAAGAAAATAGCAGTGACGATTCTGAGCGCCGGCCTGCTGGGCGGCATAGTGGCAAATTCACCAACCCGGGCGGCCGAGCCGTCGGAGGCCCTCAAGCTGGCGCAGCAGCTCAACGAGGCGTTTGTCGAGGTGGCCGAGAGTGTTTCCAAGTCAGTCGTTGTGGTGCGCGTGGCACAAAAGCCGCAGGCGGACGGGGCATACGGGAATCCCTTCCGAAACAGCCCGTTTTTCGACCAGTTGCCTGAGGAATACCGCAAGTTTTTCGAGCGACAACAGAAGGAGAGCGAGGAGGAAACGGAGCCGCCGACCCGGCAGCGTTCCCGCAAGCCGGTCTTCAACGGGCGGGGCTCCGGTCTGGTTTACCGCGAGGACGGCATCATCCTCACCAACAGCCACGTGGTCGACAACGCCGACAAGGTGAAGATCGTTTTCAGGGGAGGCAAGGAGTACGACGGCGAGGTGCTCGGTGTGGATCGCGAGTCGGACATCGCCGTGGTGAAGATCGACGCCACCGGCCTGACTGCCGCGAAGATGGGCGACTCGGCCAAGACCAAGGTGGGTGAGTTCGCCATCGCGGTCGGCTCTCCGTACGAGCTGGATTACAGCGTCACCATCGGCCACGTAAGCGCCAAGGGGCGGCGCGTTTTCACAGACCAGATCATGTTCGACCAGGACTTCATCCAGACCGACGCCAGCATCAATCCCGGCAACAGCGGCGGGCCGCTGGTCAATATTTACGGCGAAGTGATCGGCATCAACACGCTCATTCGCGGCGTGAACACCGGCATCGGATTCGCCGTGCCGGTGAACCTGGCCAGGCGCGTCGCCGACATGCTGATCGAGGATGGAAAAGTGACCCGAGCCTGGCTTGGCGTGAGCATCACCACGCTGCGGGAGGACGCCGACTACCGCGACTTGGCCGTGGGCGTTGAGGACGGCGTGGTCGTCCGGCAATTCGTCCCCGGCGGCCCGGCGGAAAACTCCGACCTCGAGTTGGCCGACGTCATCACCAGCGTCGATGGCAACCGTGTGAAATCTGCCGACGAACTCAAGCGCGAACTTCGTCTCAAGAAAGTCGGCGACTCGGTGACGCTTGGCCTGATGCGCAACGGCGAGGCCAGGGAGATCAAGGTCGAGACCGGGGCGTTCCCTGAGGAGTTCACCGCCGTGAGCCGCCTGCGCAGGCCCGAACGCAAGCCGGAAGCCGAGACCAAGGCCAAGCTGCTGGGAATGACCGTGCAAAAGATCACCCCCGACCTGGCCAAGCGCTTCGAGACCAAGGGCGAAGAGGGCGTGATCGTCACCGCGATCGAAAACGACAGCGCCGCCGCCGAAAAAGGCATTGCGCCCGGCGACATAGTGACGCGCATCAACAGTGCCCCGGTGGATTCGGTAAAGTCATTCAAGGCCGCGCTCGAGGGGGAGGACTTGAAGAAAGGCGTCATCGTACACCTCAACAGCGGCGGCAGCCAACGGTTCGAAGTACTCAAGCAGTACGAGTGAGTTTCACTTTTTCCGCACCCACCAGGCGGCGATGAGTCCGGCGATGGCACCGGAGAGGTGTCCCTCCCATGAAATATTTTCCCGTATGCTGCTGTTGAGCAGCGGCGGGAGGATTCCCATGAAAATACCGCCATACAAAAACAACACTGCTGTGCTGATAATGGCCGAGCGCCAGCTTCGTAAAAACACCGATGCGAAAATCAGAAACGTCACCAGGCCGAAAATGACAATGCTCGCGCCGATGTGGGTCGAATCGGGCCGGCCGATCACCCATGTGCCCAGGCCGCCGAGCAGCCAGACGATGCCGAGAGAGCGCCACGGTTTGTAATTACTGTTGGCGAACAGCAGCCCAAGCAGCACGATCATCGGCATGGCGTTCGACAGGTAATGGCCAAAGTCGCCGTGCAGAAACGGCGCGAACAACATTCCGTCGAGACCATTTAGCGAGCGAGGTTCGATGCCGAGCCGGTTCGTCAGCGAGTCACCGCTGAGCGTATCCACGAGCAGCACCGCGCCAAGGCCCAGCACAAACAAAGCGGCTCTCAAAAACCCTCCGACAACACTGTTTTTGTTCGCGATCATTCCGGCGGGGCGCAGTCGGTGAAACGGTGGATCAGGCGCCGGTCGCGCTTGGACGGGCGGCCCGGTTTTTTGTGGGCCGAGTCGCCGCGCTCGAGCTTGGCCAGGCGCAGTTTTTCCAGTTCCGCCGGGGGCGTTTTGTCATCAGCGAAGTCCGCCACCAGCTTGGCTCCGACGCGACGTTCGGTGAGGCCAACGACTTCGAGCGTGCGCGTGATTGGGTTTTGACGGACGCTGATTGTGTCGCCCACCCGCAGCAGTTTCGCCGACTTGGCCGGGGAGTCGTTGAGGCGGACCTTGCCGCTGCGGCAGGCTTCCGCCGCTTGGGCGCGCGTCTTGAACAGGCGCACGGCGAACAACCATTTGTCCACTCGCATTTCTTCCGGCCTGTTCATTGATTGCAAGCCAAGCGCTTGGCCAGGCGCGTCAGAGGATGCCCATCTCGGCGACCTGTGCGACGTCTTTGTCGCCCCGGCCGGAGAGGTTCACGATGATGATTTTGTCGGCGCTCATTTTCGGCGCGGCCTTGATGATCTCGGCGATCGCGTGGCTCGATTCGAGCGCGGGGATGATGCCCTCGAGCCTGGCCAATTTCTGGAACGCCGCCAGCGCCTCCTCGTCGGTGGCGTAGGTGTATTGAACGCGGTCCGCGTCGCGCAGCCAGGCGTGCTCCGGGCCGACGGCGGCGTAGTCCAGCCCGGCGGAGACACTGTGGGTGAGCTGGATTTGCCCATCCTCGTCCTGCAGGACAAACGAGCGCGTGCCCTGCAGCACGCCCAGTCCGCCGCCCTGGAATCGAGCGGCGTGTCTGCCGTCGATGATCCCCTCGCCACCGGCCTCGACACCGGTCATCGCCACCGATGCGTCGCCGAGGAACGGGTAAAATAAACCGATCGCGTTCGAGCCGCCGCCGACGCAGGCGACGAGGTGGTCCGGCAGCCGTTCCTCCTGCTCGAGAATCTGGCGGCGCGCCTCGTCGCCGATCACGCGCTGGAAGTTGCGCACCATCACCGGGTACGGGTGCGCGCCGTAGGCGGTGCCGAGAATGTAGTGGGTGCACCGGACGTTGGTGACCCAGTC
>QOAX01000014.1 GCA_003972865.1 Verrucomicrobiota bacterium
CACCCAACGGGCTGGAAGTCCATCGGGTGCTTGGGGAATGAAACCGTTTAGCCGATTATTCCACGGCAGCGGCCGCTGCGGCTGGTGCGGCGACAAACGCCAGTATTCCGGCGATCAAATGGAGGACGTTCGATAGCCCGATGGATGGGAAATTACCCGCCCAAAGCGATACCACCACGGCCACCAGGATCAACACGCCGCCAATCGTTGCCTTGTTGCCTTTGCCAAGGGCGATAAAGGCCATGATAGTGCCGATTAGACCAAGAATCCCTTGAGCACCGGCAAGCATTGCTACATTTCCAACGGCAGAAGCAGCTTCTCCAGCGTCCGCAAGGCCTTCCTGCAGCTCGGCCAGTTGGGCCTTGTCTTCTTTGCTTATTTCCTCTCCGGACTCTTTGGCAGCTTGCTCTGCAGCTTCCTGCATTACTGCGCCAAGCCCTTCGCTTCCCAAGGCACCGGCGCAGGCACCGGCACAGGCTCCAAATGCCAATGCCGTGACACTCCCAATGATTCCTAAGACTAGGATTGCAACTCTCATGTTTTTATATCTCCTTTCAGGTTATTCGGGCGGAACATCCACCCGAAGACGGCACTCTGTGGCATCTTTTCTTTCCGTCAAATAAATAAATAAAATCTATAAATTAATCTATTGACAGATGAACCGGTGTTTGAATGGCTCAACAACCCGCCTCTAAACTGCCCACTTTGGGCTGGACTCGTGGTTATTGGCGATCGCACGTCCGGTTTGGACTTGAGTCGGCTTGAGTGAAAACCCAAATTCCGGGGGTGTTCCGTGGTGTATGTTTTGGGCGTTGGCTCGCCTCTGTTCTAATGGCCTGGCCTGTTTTGGCTGAGGCGGGGCATTGGGCGTTTGTGCCTCCTCAAAAAAAACCGTTGCCGACCGTTCGCAATGTCGATTGGCCAAGCAATGAGTTGGATCGGTTTATTCTGGCCAAGCTTGAGGCGGTGGGTGTTGCGCCTTCAAAGCAGGCTTCCCGGTCCACTTTGGTGCGGCGGTTGTATTTGGATTTGACCGGGTTGCCGCCTTCGTCGGAGGAGGCCTTGGCGTTTGTTCAGGATGATTCCCCGTGGGGTTATTCCCGACTTGTCGAGCGGCTGCTGGCGTCGCCGCATTTTGGGGAACGGCAGGCTCAGAACTGGTTTGACCTCGCGCGCTTTGCCGACACGTCGGGCTATGCGGCGGACCGGACGCGCAACGTCTGGCCGTATCGTGACTGGGTGATTGCTGCGCTGAATGACAACATGCCGTTTGACCGGTTTTCGATCGATCAACTCGCCGGTGATCTGGTGCCGAACGCGACACAGGAGCAGCGGGTGGCCAGCGCGTTTCATCGCCACTCGATGCAGGCCAAGGGCAACAACCCGCGTAAGGAGGAGTTTCGGGTCAAGGGCATTGTGGATCGGCTTCAGGCGACCGGCCGAACCTGGCTTGGGCTGACGCTGGAGTGCGCCGAGTGTCACGATCACAAGCACGACCCGATCAGTCAGCGGGAGTATTACGAGTTGTTCGCGATCTTTAACAATGTGCCGCACCTCGGCACCGGCTACGGGGTCCACGGGCCGATGATGTCGTACACGCCGGCCGCCGCCCGGCTGGAGCAGGAGCGCTTGGCCAAGCGTTTGGCTGTCTTGAGGGGGCAAATGCCGCTTAGCCAAGTGAAGCATGAGGGGTTGATCGGCGAGTGGCAGGCACCGACACAGGCCAAGGATGCGGCCCGGTTCAGCCTGACCAGAAGCATGACCATCACGGCGGAAATTCAGACAACCGGTGCGATTGGTGACATTGTTTCGAAGTACGATTGGAAGGCCGGGGAGCGGGGTTATGTTTTTGGTGTCGGCGGCGAGGGCGATGTGAAGGCGGAGCCGGGCAAGTTGTTCGCCTGGTTTTCCTCCGAGGCGGCGACGTTTAAAGGAGTGGTGGCGTACGGGAGCCGTCGGGTGGATGACGGCCAGTCGCATCACGTGGCCATGGTGTTTGAAGCCGGCCAGTCGGTTCGCTTTTTTGTCGATGGCATCGAGGATGAGGCGGTGCGGATCGAGGGGCCGATCCCGAAAACGGTTGCCCAGAGTGCGCGGGGTCTGGCGGTGGGTGCGGGGTTTGAGGATTCATCCAAGGCGACGGCGTTTCGTTTTGACGGCCGCTTGGCCAACGTGCGGTTGTACGATCGGGTGATTTCGAATCCAAGCGGGCTGGATGTTTCGAAACCGAAGGTCGCGGAGTACCGGCGCTTGGCCAAGCGCTTGGCCAAGGCGGAAGGTGCGTCGATCGAAGTGCCGGTGATGGATGAGTTGCCGGAGCCGCGCGAAACGCACGTGTTGGTTCGCGGCGATTTCAAAAACAAGGGCGAGCGGGTGTTTGCGGGTGTGCCCAAAATAATGCCGGCCCTTTCGACGGCAAACGGGGCATCGCTAAATCGGCTCGATTTTGCGCGATGGCTTTTCTCCGGCAAACAGCCGTTGACTGCGAGGGTGGCGGTTAATCGTATTTGGCAGCATCACTTTGGCGAAGGGCTCGTGCGGACGATGGCGGATTTTGGGCATTACGGCGATCGACCGTCCCATCCGGAGTTGCTCGACTGGCTGGCGGTGCGCTTCGGCGAGAGCGGCTGGGACGTGAAGGCAATGCACCGGTTGATTGTGAATTCGTCGACCTATCAGCAGGCCTCGATGCGTCGGGCAGAACTCGGCAGAGTGGATCCGCTCAATCGATTGCTTGCGTGGTTTCCGCGTGTCCGCCTGCCTGCGGAGCAGATTCGCGACGGGGCATTGGCGGCGGCGGGGCAGTTGTCCGCGCGCATCGGCGGGCCGAGTGTTTTCCCCATGCAACCGGCCGGGCTGTACGAGGAGCGAGGTCAGGATTTGCCGGGCAACTCGAATTTCAAATGGCAAAACTCGGTTGGCGAGGGTCAGTTTCGCCGGTCGATTTATACCTACTGGAAACGGATGATGCTGCATCCGGTGATGTCGACATTTGATGCGCCGACGCGACAGGTTTGCGTGGCCAAGCGCTCGGTGACGAACACGCCGCAGCAGGCGCTGGTCGGGATGAACGAGCCGGCGATGCACGCGGCGGCTCTGGCTTTGGCCAAGCGCCTGTCCAAGCTCGGCGGGGATCCGGAAAAGGTACAGCACGCGTTTTTACTCTGCTTTTCGCGCGAGCCGGACGCGCTTGAATTGCGACAATGCCTCCGCTTTTTGGAGCAGCAACGGGAGCAGCGGCGACTCGCCAAGGGGGATGAGTGGTCGGCCCTGGCTGCGGTGCTTTTGAATTTGGATGAACGACTGACCCGCGAATGAACATTGACTCTGCCCAATCCGATTTTCTCGCCGACCAAACGCGCCGTGCTTTTCTCGGTCGTGCCGCGGGCGGTTTCGGCGGCTTGGCGCTGGGATGTCTGCTGCGGGAGAACTTGGCCGCGAAGCCGCTGAAGCCACATTTCGCGCCGCGTGCCAAGCGTGTGATCAGTCTGTTCATGTCCGGCGGGCCGTCGCATGTGGACACGTTTGACCCCAAACCGTTGCTCACCAAACTCGACGGCCAGCCGATGCCGGCGGACATCATCAAAAACCACGAGTTCGCGATGATCAAAACCAAAGAGCCGCAGGTGAAGGGATCGCCGTGGGCATTCCGGACGCACGGGCAAAGTGGCACTGAGATTTCGGAACTGTTCCCGCACGTGGCGGGTGTGGCGGATGACCTGGCGGTGGTGCGGTCTCTGTACTCGGACACGTTCAATCACGACCCGGCAGTGACGTTTATGAACACCGGAAACGTGCGTTTCGGTTGGCCGTCGTTGGGTGCCTGGGCGTCGTACGGACTCGGCACGGAAAACAGCGATCTGCCGGCGTACATCGTTCTGGCTTCGGGCCGGAATATTCAGCCGCTGCTCGATAGCTATTGGGGCGCGGGTTTTTTGCCGCCGGAACATCAGGGGGTGCCGCTGCGGACGCAGGGCGATCCGGTTTTATATTTGAGAAGCCCAAAGGATGTGAGCCGCGAGACGCGCGGTGACCAGATCGGTTTGCTCGGGGCGCTGAACCGGCATCATTTTGAACGGGTGAACGATCCGGAAATTTTGGCGCGCATCAAGCAGTACGAGCTGGCGTTTCGAATGCAGGCGTCGGTGCCGGAGTTGGCGGATATCTCGCGCGAACCAACCGGTGAGCTTGAGGCGTACGGCGCCGAGCCGGGCAAGGTTTCGTTTGCGAACAATTGTCTGCTGGCGCGGCGTCTCAGTGAACGCGGCGTGCGTTTTGTCCAGTTGTACGAAAAGGGCTGGGACTCTCATGGCGAGATTTCGACGCAACATCCCGAACGCTGCCGTGCTGTGGACCGGCCCATCGCGGCCTTGATCGGCGACCTCAAGCAACGCGGTTTGCTGAATGAAACGCTGGTGATCTGGGGCGGTGAGTTCGGGCGGACGCCAATGGCGCAGGGAAGTGGTTCTGGTTTCGGTCGCGATCATCATCCTCACGGCTTCACCGTTTGGATGGCCGGCGGCGGGATCAAGCCGGGGATCGTCCACGGTGCGACGGATGAGTTCGGCTACTTTGCCGAGGAAGACAAAGTGCACGTGCACGACCTCAACGCGACCATCCTCCACTGCCTCGGCATGAACCACGAAAAGTTTACCTTTCGTCATCAGGGCCGCGATTTTCGGTTAACCGACGTCCACGGCCAAGTGGTCGAGAATCTATTGGCATAATTTACTTATGGGGGTTGACCAAAGAGGGGTTGGGTGCGGATGATTTCGAGGAGATGAGTGCGAACATTTTTCGCGGGTGTATTCCCGCCTTGATGACTCCCTGCGATGCCAGTGGCGCTCCCAATTACGATGCACTTGTGGCGACGGCCAAGCGCCTGGTTGAGGTCGGGATGCGTGGGGTGGTCTATTGCGGATCGATGGGCGACTGGCCGTTGTTGACGAACGAGCAGCGGCAGGAGGGCGTCAGTCGCTTGGCCAAGGCCAGCGTGCCGGTGGTGGTCGGTACAGGGGCGCAGAGTCCGCGACAGGCGGTGAGCCACGCCGCGCATGCCCGGGAGGTCGGGGCGGCCGGGTTGATGGTGATTCCCCGGGTGCTTTCACGGGGAATCTCACCGGCGGCGCAGCGGGCGCACTTTGCCGATGTTTTGCGGGCGGGCGGCGATCTGCCGGCAGTGATTTACAACAGCCCGTACTATGGATTTGAAACCAAGGCGGACTTGTTTTTCGATCTCAACCGGGAGTTTCCGAACCTCATCGGCTTCAAGGAATTCGGCGGGGCTGCGTCTCTGAGTTATGCGGCGGAAAACATCACCAACCGTGACCCAAGCCTGTCACTGGTGGTGGGAGTGGATAGGCAGGTGTTTCACGGCTACGTCCGTTGTAGCGCGGTGGGGGCCATCACCGGTGTGGGCAACGCGCTGCCAAGGGAGGTGTTGCGCTTGGTTAGTTTGTGCGAACAGGCGGCCGGCGGGGATGTCGAGGCGCGCCGCTTGGCCGGGGAGTTGGACGACGCCCTGTCGGTGCTGGCCAAGTTTGACGAGGGCCCGGACTTGGTTTTATACTACAAGCAACTGATGGTGCTCGAAGGGCACTCGGAGTACGGGCATCACATTCATTCGTCGGATGCGTTGAGTGCAAGTCAGCGCGAATTTCTCCAGAGCCAATGGGAGCAGTTCCGGAGTTGGTGGGACAGTTGGCAGGGCAAACCGTAATTTAAAGATGAGAAAAAGGAATTGAATAGAGTTAACTTATTTAGAAAGAACGATTTAAAGAGAAAGTTTAAATTTAATGAGAATTCGATCTAATAAAAGGGATATGTGAGTTGTTGATGAGATCGTAGTTGTTTTTTATTTGATATTGTTAGACTGAAATAATGAAATTTAAATTAGGTAGGATAAATTAAAACACAGAAAACATTAAGGTTCTAAGATGTTTATTAGTAGATTTGGTTTTAATTCAAAACACATTTCATCATTTCAAATGATATTTAGTAGATGAAATGAACAAAATTAATTCATGCATTATCTACAGCATATTATTACTATCCATATTAGTTCAGATTTTTGTTAATTGGAGGATTCCTACAACAGATCAGACAAATGGAGGAATTCGAATTAGAGGACAAATAATGGATAGTGTCTCTCAAACAAATAGGGAATAGTGTTCTCTGGACAAATAAGGAACAGTGTGGCATCAGTCCTTGAGCAGGCGTGGCGGGTGACGTAGGGTGTGGCGCATGAAGAAGTACGAATACAAGATTCACTACCTGAAGCTAGAGACAGGAAAACCAAAGATAGAGCAGCTCACCGATACTCTAAACCAATTCGGGGGCGAGGGCTGGCGCCTCAACCGACTTTACGGAGAATTCAGCCTGAGGTCACTATCCTCTTGGAAGGGTGGGCTTAACCTACTGCTTGAGCGTGAAATCGCGGAATAGTGGATAGTGTCTCTCAGACAAATTTGGAATAGTGTTCTCTGGACAAATAAGGAATAGTGTTGATGGAACACTATTGAGAAGTTAAAATGGTCAGCGCAGTTGGGATAGTGTTACTTTGAACACTCTCCAATACCTTATTTTTTACTGTATGGGGTACCCCATAGCTATTAAAAATAAGGTTTGTGTGTTTGGGTGTTTGTGAGATTTGGAATCTAATATGGAACAACGCGGAATATCGTATTTGATCACCGAGTTAAAGATCATGGGTTTTAGTGA
>QOAX01000011.1 GCA_003972865.1 Verrucomicrobiota bacterium
CAGACTGAGTGGCGGATGTTGCCCTTCACCTTGCCCTCTGCCGCCTGGCCACGCGCAGGGAGGGTCAGGGCCGCACCCACGGCGGCGGTGCTGCCAGCGATCGATTTAAGCGCCGTGCGGCGCGAGAATTGGGTACTGTTCATGGTTTAAGTATGACGGGCCGACTAAACGAAAAAACGCCCTCGACTGTCAATTGTTTCTGAGATGGGTTGGGACTGCCGTGCTTGAACAAGCGCTCGGGTTTATGGACTAGGCTGAGTCACCTTGCCGTAGGGTTTCCAAAGACGACTATTTCCTTTTTGGTACCCATATGTCTTGAACTTTTGCTTGCTCCACGTCTCAACACGCGCATCCCCCATCAGAATATTTCCAAGCCCAGATGTTTCTCTAGGGTTCCCTTGACCGTTTACACCAAACCCGTCTCCGGAGCCTCTGTGACGAGTGGCTAGGACGTCCCACGTATTGGGCCATATATGGCCGTCGTTGAGAGGAGCATCCAATGCTTCTTCCATGAAAGTGAACGACTTGTCGGGCTCTACCCAACTAGCGTATTTTGCATTGTATACTCTCGGGTTTCTATCGTCCATTCCAGGACCGCTGATGGCATAACTGAAGTCCTTCCAGGTTGACCATTGACCTGGTCTCTTGAGCGCTATCTTGTCTGTGGGACAAAGGTAGATATCCTGGTTTTTTAGGTAAGGATAAATCGTCCCTGTGGTAATATCCCAAGCTCGGTTGTACTGCTGGCCGTTGGGCTTCTTGCCGTTAACAACCTGTTGCGACGACTTATTCCGAGGATGCACCAGCCATTCATGCATATGAGGCAAATGGTCATCATTGTCATCCGTATAATAAATCATTGTTAGACCAAACTGCTTCAGGTTGTTCATGCAACTTGTCAACCGGGCTTTTTCCTTGGCCTTGGCCAAGGCGGGCAGGAGCAGTCCGGCCAAAATGGCGATGATGGCGATCACTACCAGCAATTCAATTAGCGTGAATCCTTTGTTGAGTTGTTTTTTCATGTCAGTTGTTTTCTAAGATTTGATAAATCCGGTTCGTTCCTTCCACCAATCATAATCCAGCTTGCCCTTGCTGTCAAAGCTCGGTGTACCCCAGCTGTACTTAACCTGTATTTTGGTCGTGGCGCTCAGCCAGATCTTGATCTCCGAGTGGCCATCCGCAAATGAAAAGGAACATCCCCCGTTGTGGTGCGAGGCTGGAGTGTCACCCCAATAACCGCGATTGGGGTCGTTAATGAAGTAGCCGTCGTTGATGGAGTCCGGATGCTCATCCAGGGTGACCCACGTGTTTCCTGGGCTCGGCACATCGGATATCTTCATGAATTGCCGGAACTGCTGAAGCAGGGCATTGCGCCCCCGAATCGTCGGGTCACTCCTGTTCATTGAATTGAACCGCCCAAAGAAGGCATTCATGACATTGCTACGCAATCGGCCAGGGTAACGCTTTTGTTTCTGAGACATACTCAGGTACTTGTCTGCGGGGCACTTGTAAATCCCAAACGCCGAGGCGGTGTAACGGGCCAACACCCCATTCTGCACCCAGGCACGGTTGGTGACACTTTGATCTGCGATGCTGCCGCCGGCTCCCCAGGTCATGACGTTATTGACCCAATTATCGTACCGTTTGTTGGAGATGGATTGAATCGTTTCGCTGACTCCGAAATTATTACAAACGCGGTCGTTGAAGTCCGTTGCGTAGAGATGCCACGCCTGCATCAGTTGCCGACAGTTATTCAGGCAGGCAATCCCCTGTCCCTTGGCCTTGGCCTTGGCCAAGGCCGGAAGCAGCAGGCCTGCCAGTATCGCGATGATGGCAATCACCACCAGCAATTCGATCAAGGTGAAACCTCTATTTTTACCTTTGGTTTCCATTGGAAAACTCAGGAAAACAGAGCAAAACCTATGCCCACTTGATGATCCCGTCAACTAACAAACTGGATCCTGAAAAAAACAAAAAGCGGCCCGCTTTGAGCCGCCTTGAAAGATGAAATAATCGAGTGCCTTATTTTCGGGCTGAAGATCGATCCTGCATCCATGCCACATCGGGATTGTTGGGAGACGCAACGTTCAACTGCATCCCTATTCTGCCGTCAAAACTCGCCGGGACTTTGGTGCGTTTATCCATCCATTTCTTGATCTCAGCATGACCATCGCCAAACGCAAAACCACACGCGCCGTTGTGGAAGCTGGCCGGGAAATCGATGATGCGCGCTCCTCCATCGCGGGCATCGCATTTCACCGCAAACGCGGCGTCATTGATGCTGTTCGGATGTTCATCCAAAAAGACAAACAGTTGAGATGCCCCGGGAATACCCATATCGGCCTCCTTCATGTAGGTACGAAATGTCGAATAGGGCAGCCATTGACCGGCGCCTCCTCCCTGACCGGGATTACGCCCGAAAGACTGGCTCATGGAAATACTGCGCACACGGGGTACGGTGTTTTTTCCAACCCTCACGACACTCTTGTCAGCCGGGCATTTGAAGACTTCTGCGTTCTGCAAATATTTACCCAACAAGGCCCCCCGATCGGGATCTATCAACAAACCCTTGTCCGTATTATCCCGATTGCCGCCGTTGAAATTCAATCCACCTGGAACCCAGACTTTACCCGAACGCCAGTCTCCCAGGCAGCCGGCCAAAAAGTTGTCGTTGTCTCCCGCATACATCAACCAGGCAAGGACAATTTGCTTGTTGTTGCTCATGCAACTGATCCCGGTGGCCTTGGCCTTGGCCTTGGCTAATGCCGGTAATAACAGGCCGGCAAGAATGGCGATGATCGCGATGACCACCAGCAATTCGATCAGCGTGAAACCTCTCTTTTTATTTTTTATTTTCATGACAAATTAATAGCGTGACAAAACTAGCGTTCAGAGGGCATTGCCGCTTTTCCTGTTCGTGGCATAGTGTTCCTTCATGTACATGATGTCTCGATTGTCGGAGTCGTGGAAGCCAAAACTGAAAGTACCGGGCCGTGAAGCTGTTCCCACAGTCCCATTGGCTGCAGTTTTCGTCTTTGAAGAAAGCCATTTTTTTGTGATCGCATGACCATCCGCCCAACTTAAGGTGCTGTAATCGTTGTGCCAGGGAGCAACCGGATCAATCCAGTTGCTTCCAGCACCCATACTAATAATCCATGACCCCATGTTGTATTGGCGAGGATCGGATTCCTCAACGTAAACATATTTGTCTGATGGACTTCTGACTTGGGAAATCTTTTTGACAGACAGGCCCTGTTGCTCCCCATTTAGACCTCCGGCACCGGAATAACTAACGTAAGTCAAGGTTGGCGATGCGGAGCTGATCCGTTTATCGCCGGGGCAGTGGTACACCCCAGGGTCACCCGAATGTGGGAAAAGTAAGCCCTTTCTAATCCCCTCTTTCTCAGATTCTATCTCACGCTGCTTGGAAGACATGTTCCCCATTTGCTGGGCCCGTTCACGGGGTATTGCTTGAGGCCCCCACCACCAGTCACCCCGGCCGTAGGTCGACCCGCCACAAAGCTTGTCACTGTTGTCGGTCGCATACATCGTCCAAGCCAAGGCTAGTTGCTTTTGATTATTCTGACAGGCCGCACCCGTCGCCAGACTTTTTGATTTTGCTAGTGCAGGCAAAAGGAGCGCAGCGAGAATGGCGATGATGGCGATCACCACGAGCAATTCAATTAGCGTGAAACCATGTTGTTTTTGTTTCATTTTCATTGGCAACTTCAGGTGTTCGAGGCGAAAAGTATGCCTGATTAATGAAGTCGTCAACCAACAAACTGGTTGTTAACCAAACAGAAAAGTGATCCGCTCGGGATCGCCTTAAATAATGAGCTAATCGATGGACCGCCGTTTAAAAGCAGCAGAAGCCTATTTTCTGATCAGGGCCGAGGTCCTCATTTGCATCCACACGATGTCCGGACTGCGGACTCCGCCCTTCGTCGCCGGACCGCGTTTTGCCAAGTCAGTTCCCGGCCAAGCCCATTTGCGAATCTCCGAGTGGCCGTCGGCAAAGGCAAAGCCTGCAGCCATGTTGTGGTAGGTGGCCGGCCAGTCGATCATCCGGAAGTTGGACGGCCCGGGACCGACGGTGGCGAAGCCTGCATCGTTGATGCTTTGGTGATTCTCGTCCACCAGCATGTAGGTGCTCGCCGCGCCCGGTGCGTTGAAGCTGCCCATTTTGTCGTAGGTGTACCAGGTCCTGCCCCGGGAGTGGCCGTGGTTGCCGTCCAGCCACGGGCCATGAACCGCCTTCTTGGACTTGGAATCGTAGGGGTAGGTTCCCACCGCCTGGCTCATGGCAATACTCCGGTAGCGGGGAATTTTCTTGGTTACTCCATTTTCCCTTACACTGTATGTACTGGGATCAGCCGGACACCGCCAGACCGTGATATTGCCAGCGAGATAGGGCGCAATGCGATTCCATTGCCAAGGCCTGACTCCTCGCAGGTTATAAGACTCTATGTCACTGGGGGTTGGTCCGGTCATCATAAAACGGGCGTTGTTGGCATTCGATGCCTGACCACTGCACCAGTTTTTCCAAGGGCTGGAATTACCGTCGTCATGATTTGGGGGGATGAAGTCCTCCTCATCCGAGGCATACAGGTGAAACCCCTTGATCATCTGGTTGGTGTTGTTCATGCAAAAGATGCCGTGCGCCTTGGTTTTGGCCTTGGCCAGGGCCGGCAACAGCAACGCAGCCAGGATCGCGATGATGGCGATTACCACCAATAACTCAATAAGCGTGAAACCGGAGGAAGTGCGATTTTTTTTCATAAGTGTCCTTTCGTCAAAAGCTGTAGGGGGAAATCTGCCGCTTGACCAAGCGGCTGTCAACCGTGAATCGCGCGAAAATCAGAGATCCAGCGGACCGATCATCCTGTCCCCTTCCATCTCATAAATGCCCACCAAATAGTCGTTTTCGAGCACTTCACCCACTTTCAACTGGCCCATGAGGGTGATCGGCTGGTCCATGATCGGCTGGACACCCTCGCCAGCCATCCGGATGTTGATCCACTCGTTGATCTTGGGCACGGTGCCGAAGCAGCACATCGACTGGTCCCGCATGATCAGCAGTTCCGTGACCAATCCGTTCTCCACCTTGAGCGGCAGCATGAAGCCCCGGATGGCCACCGCTTTTTTGTCGAGCGACTTGATGCGCTCCGGGATCTGGGCGTTGAGCTTGGCCAACTCCACCTTGTTGGTGACCGGGTCAAGCGGCACCTCGTACGCGAACGACGCCAGCTTGTCGAAGGTGACCCCCTGATACCCGTCGATCGCCTCCGGCGGCAGCTCCTCCCCGGTCTCGACAAACGGCTGGACCAACTCAACCAGATTTGGGGGCGGCTCCGTTGCGGCGGCAGGCGGGGCTTCATCGGCCGGCGGCTTGGGCGTCTCCTCCGGCTTGGCTTCCGGTGCCGGGGTTTCCTCGACCGGCTCCGGCTCCTCGATCAACTCGATGCTTTCGCTCAGGCTGTCGAGTTGATCCTGGGTGGGAGCGGCTTGCTCCGGGCTGGGTTTGTCGACAAAAACCTTGTACCCCGCAAACACGACCAACGCCGCGACCACGGCTTTTAGCACGTACCCTTTCCACAAATCCGGTTTTTCCTGTGTGCTCATTTCAGTTGCCCTTCGGATAGTTGAACGCAACGCTTCGATAGACCCTGCCCCGAACGGTCACCTCTGGCAAGACCGCATCGAACGCCTCCACACCCGCCAGCCATTCGGCCTTGGCCACGAACTGCGACGTGTCGCCGACCGTCTCGCCGGTGCCGGCGTTGGCCACCGCCACGAAGGTGAGCTTGGCCTCGCCGTCCGGCAGTTTGGCCAAGACCTCGAACGACTTGGCCTCGATCCGCAGATACCGCTCCATGTGCGGCGTGAAAAACCAAGCGGTCATCGTGCCGGTTTCCGCATCGGCCAAAAACTCGATGTGTGCCGCCTCGTCACCCAGTGTCACCCCCGCGCCCCCGTGCGGCGGGTCGTGATGATGCGGCCCGGCGTGCGAGCGGTCCTGCTCGTGGCCGCCGCCGCACCCCGCTTGGCCAAGCGCAACCACCCCCGCGAGGATCAAAAAATGAAACGGCTTCATTTCATTACTCCGGCAATCAAACAGCAGCTTTCACAAAAAATCATCCGGTGGTTCACCCTCATCCGGCCTCCGGCCACCTTCTCCCTGAGGGAGAAGGAAATTTGGCCAAGGGGGTAAAGGGTAGGGCGTGCTGTCCCCAGCGCGCCGGGGCTGTCGCGGACGGCTGAAAACAGCCATCCCTACCCGCGCTTGGCCAAGCTCCCTCTCCCAGCGGGAGAGGGCCGGGGAGAGGGAGAACGCGAACGACGTTTTTCAACTTTCTCAAGCTGTATGTTTTTAGTGACATCGGGCGCGCTTTTGAATCGCTCAGGAAATGGGGGTCAGGTTTTCGGCCACGTCGGTTCGGTACGCCTTGGCCGCCGGGACCAGCCCGGCCAGCGCGCCCAACCCCAGCATGGCCAACGGCGCCCAAGCCATCACCGGCTGAAGCTCGAGCGGGTTGAGGACGATGCCGGTCTCCTGCCGAATAAACCAAGCGGCT
>QOAX01000243.1 GCA_003972865.1 Verrucomicrobiota bacterium
GGCCAATCGACACAACGAGTTTCAAGCTGCCGCTGGTAGTCGGGGCATCGACGGTTTTTTATCGCATGAAAATCGAGGGGGCCGACCCGCATCAGGTGCGCTGGTTTGCCACTGAAATCTCACCGCACCCGAAAAACAAGTCCAACGGCTACCCCGATCCGGAGTTGGCGGTGTCGTTCGACGACGACTCGATCATCGTCGAAAGCAACGGCATCCCGACGTTCGAGTTTGTCACCACGACGCCGAACGGGCTGCGCGGGCAGAACTTCGATTGGGAGATACCTCGTTTCCCCGAACCGGCGGATGAGCTGACGCAGATTCCGCTACTCGGCACGGTGGCGATCACAACGGCAGGCCTGCCGATCTACGGGCCGAACGAGGCGCAGCGGCCGCACCCGTACGGCGATCCATACATCAACGGCATCCTCGACTACTGCCACGGCCACACCGGCGGGCAGGCGGACTATCATTTTCACTTTGCACCGACCTGCATGTTCGAGGCACCGGACGGCACGGAGGAGCATTACAACATCATCGGCTTCGCGCTGGACGGCTACCCGATCATCGCGCGCTACAAGGGCGTTCACGGCGAGACCGGCGACGAGGCGTTCGGTTGGCAGGAGGTCAGCGGCTACGAGCCGGACGCCGACTACCGGGAGGAGGTCATCGAGGGGGGCGCCAACTCGACCTACGCATGGGACAACTACGAATACGAGGCCAAGCACGAGGGACGCACGCTCGACGAGTGCAACGGGCGCGCCCTGGCCAAGGTGAAACTCGCCAGCGGAGCGACGTTTGACGAGGCGGCCTTTTTTGGTTTCGACTACGGCTACTTTGTCACCGCGGAGTTCCCGTATTTTTTGGCCAAGTACCGGGGCACGCCCAACCGGGCTGGTGGCGGCGGGGGCCAGCCGGGAGGCGGAGGTGGTCCGCCGGACGGCGGAGGCGGTGGCGTCACCCGCGTGACACCGGACAGCGGCTCGGCGGGGGAGCGGTTGACGGTGACCGTGACGCTGAATGGCAACGCGCACCCGCCGTTGCCGCCGACACAAATCCGGCCCTCGCGGGTGAGCATCGGCAACATGCGTCTGACTGGCCTTGCGCGGACGTCGCGTACGAGCATTCGCGGCACACTGCGCATTCCTGCCAACGCGGCAAAGGGCAAAAAAGACGTGATCGTGGTGTTCCCCGGTCTACCGGGGCGCGGGGATGTCAGCTTCGCCGGGAGTGACTTGTTCGAGGTGAAGTAACTTCAACAATCGGGATGCACAAAAAAAGCCCCCGCCCGGCCGTTGCGACCGGACGAGGGCCAACCCGATGAAAACACACCGCACTTCCAATGAAGCACGATGACGCCACCCTATACGTGCGGCACGTGTCATGGTTTCAATTTATTTTGATTTTCTTTCTTTTTCACGGAATTGACGTATCGGGCCTGCCTTCCTAGGCTCCCGCGCCCACGATGAAACTGGTCATTTTAGCCGCCGGATACGCCACGCGCCTCTACCCGCTCACGCTCAATCAACCCAAGCCGCTGCTACCGGTCGCCGGCCGGCCGATGGTCGATCATGTTCTGGCCAGCCTCGGGCCGATCAAGGCCATCGACGAGGCGTTCGTCGTGACCAACGAAAAGTTCGCGGGCCATTTTGAGGCGTGGGCTGGCAGCCGGGATGCGTCCGGCTTCGCCGCGCCGGTGCGCGTGGTGAACGACCATTCCACAGGCGACGACAACAAGCTCGGCGCGATCGGCGACCTGCACCTGGTCTTGGAAAGCCGGAACATTGACGACGATGTCATCGTGGTCGCCGGCGACAACCTGTTCAGCGATGCGCTCGGTGACTACGGCCGGTTGTGCGCCGAGAAAAACGCCCCCGTGCTCGGCGTGTACGACGTCGGCAGCCTGGAGGAGGCCACCAAGTTCGGTGTGGTCGAGTCGGACGCCAACGGTTGCATCCGGAGCTTCGAGGAAAAACCGGCTGCGCCGAAGTCCACACTCATCGGCATCGCGCTGTATCACTATCCCAAGGCGGTGCTGCCGCTCATCGACCAATACATCGCCGACGGCAACAATCCCGACCAGCCCGGCCGGCTGATCCAGTGGCTCTACCCGCGGATGCCGGTGTACACATGGAGCGTGCCCGGCACGTGGTACGACATCGGCTCGAGGGAAACCCTCGAGGAGGCCGACCGGATTTTTTCCGCCAACAAGGCTTAAACCATCATGAAAACCAAGTTGATCCCACTCCTGCTCACGATGCTGCTTGTGCTGCCTGCGTTTGGCCAAGCGCAAAACGCCAAAGCCAAGCGACCCAACCCGATGGCCCCGATAAACGACGTGCCGAGACTGCCGCGCGTGCTGCTGATCGGCGACTCGATCTCCATCGGCTACACGCTTCCGACCCGGGCGCTGCTCAAGGGCAAGGTCAACCTTCACCGCATCCCAACCAACGGCGGCCCGACCATCAAGGGGCTCGAACATATCGACGCTTGGCTGGGGAAGAAAAAGTGGGACGTCATTCACTTCAACTGGGGATTGCACGACCTGAAATACATGGGGCCGAAGGGAGAGAATTTGTTTCCCAAGGAAAAGGGCGGCAAGGTGCAGGTGCCGATCGGGGAGTACGAAAAGAACCTCGACCGGCTCGTGGCGCGCCTGAAGAAAACCAGGGCCAGGCTGGTCTGGCGCAACACCACGCCGGTTCCGCCCGGATCGAAGGGACGCCACGTTGGCGACTCGATCAAGTACAACGCCGCCGCCGCCCGCGTCATGATCCGGCACGGCATCCCAACGCATGACCTGTTCACGATGAGCAAAGAGCGGATGAAGGAAATCATGCTGCCCGCCAATGTGCACTACACAAGGGAAGGTTCCGAAGTTTTGGGCGGGGACGTGGCCAAGGTCATCCTCGAGGCGTTAAAGTAGGCCAGGCGCTTGGCCAAGCGGGAGAATAAAAAAACCGAAAAAGCTGCCTTTAGCCAGGGTTCCAGCGTAGCATCGGTGCATGAGCCGTTTCTTTTGTTTTTCATGTATGGTTGCGTTTGTTGCCGGCTTGGCTTTTTCGGCGAAGGCCGGGAACTGGCCGTCTTGGCGCGGCGACGTTGCAGGGTCGGGGATTGTGCGCGGGGAAAAGATACCGCTGGAGTGGGGCACGAAGAAAAACGTCCGCTGGCGGGTGCCACTGCCGGATCGCGGCAACAGTTCGCCGATCGTTTGGGGCGACAAGGTTTTCATTACCCAGTCGACGGACGCCGACAAGCGCCGCACGGTGATGTGTTTTGACAAGCGCACCGGTGAGCTGCTCTGGCGTAGCGGCGTCACCTACACCAAGGCGGAAAAGACCCACAAGACCAATCCGTACTGTTCCGGGTCGCCGGCGACCGATGGGCGCGTGGTGGTGGCCAACTACGCCTCGGCCGGGGTCGCTGCGTACGACCTGGGGGGGCAGCAGTTGTGGCACCGCAAGCTTGGACCGCAGGAGCACATCTGGGGCAACGGCACCTCGCCGGTTCTGTTCGGCGACCTGTGCATCGTCTATCACGGGCCGGGACCGCACTCGTCGCTTCACGCTCTGGACAAGCTGAACGGCCGCACGGTCTGGAAGCGCAAGGTCGAGGAGGAGGATGACCCGAATCGTGTCGATGGTTTTCGTGGCCGCAACGGCGGCGTCAACGGCGCATTCACCACGCCGATCGTCATTGAGTTCAATGAACGTCATGAGTTGATCATCAGTGAGGCCAATACACTGCGCGCCCTCAACCCGGAGGATGGCAGCGAGCTTTGGCACTGCGACGGGCTGAACCCGCTCCTTTACACGTCGCCGGTTTACGACGGTAACGTGCTGCTAACGATGGGCGGCTACTTTGGCTCGTCGTTTGCGGTGAAGCCGGGCGGAAGTGGCGACGTCACCGCAAAGCGGCTGTGGCACGATCCGCGCTCGAAGAAGAACCGCCTGGGAACGCCGGTTGTGCGCGACAGTCACGCCTACTTCATGAACATGTCCGGCTTCATGGAGTGCGTGGAGATGAAAACCGGCAGGGTGGTTTACGAGGAGCGCATGCCGTCGACGAAGAACAACGCCGCGGCCTGGGCCTCGCCGATCCTCGTGGGCGACCGCGTGTACGTGACCAACCAATCCGGTGACACGCATGTGGTGCGCGCCAGCCCCAAATTCGAACTGTTGGCCACCAATTCGGTGGGTGAGTATTCAAACTCAACTTTGGCCGTGTCGGACGGGGCGCTCTACCTGCGAACCCACAAGAGCCTGTGGTGCATCGGCCGGCCGGCCGGCAAATAGTCCGCGCTTGGCCGGGCGGGGGGAATACCATCGATTCCCGGCCTTGAAAAACGCCCCCCGGGAAGCCTATAAGGGGCCGTGAACTGGCAGTTACTGGCGCAGGCCGATGTCTTGGAAGCGGGCGACTCCGCTTGGAAACTGTTGAGGCAGGGTGGCCCGATGGTGTGGGTGCTGCTGCTGGTGTCGGCGGTTGCGGTGACGGTATTCCTTGAGCGTGTCCTGAACTATCGCCGCATCCAGATCAACACCACCGAGTTCATTGCCGGGATTCGGACCAACCTCAAGAACAACTACAACATTGTCGAGCTGGTGGCGATTTGCGATGCCACGCCGGGTCCGGTGGCGCGGATGACGAAGATGGGCATCCTCAATCGCGAACAGTCGCGGGAGCAGTTGCGCGAACTGCTTGATGACAACAAGCGCATCGAGGTTGCGCGGCTGGAAAAACGCCTGAACATGCTGGGCACCATCGCGCAAATAGCCCCGCTGCTTGGCCTGCTGGGCACGGTGCTGGGATTCATCCGCATCTTTCGCGGCGTGTGGGAGCAGGGCAACTGGGTCATGGCCAAGACGCTGGCCGGCGGTATCTGGGAGGGACTGGTCTGCATGGCGTTTGGCCTGGCCATCGCGATACCGTGCTATGTCGCCTTCAACTATCTCGTCGGCCGTAAGAACGACCTGACCGTGGACATCGACAAGATTTCATCGGAAATCCTCAACATCATCACCGTTGAAATGCCACCGTCCAAGTCGGCCGGCTTGGCCAAGTCCCGGGCGGCTCGCAAGGTGGCATCCAAGGCTGGGGAGAAATGAATAATCAGGGAAACATCCGGCCGTTTCACGGGCGGTTGGACTTCGCACCGTTTGTCGGGGTACTGTTCCTGATGCTGCCCCTGTTGTTGTTTCACACCTCCATGGTTTTCAAGCCGGGCATCGAGGTGGACATCAACCTGCCGGTCTCCTCACAGCGCACCGACGTGGGTGACCCGTCCCTGGCGGTGGCCGTTGATGCGAACGGGATCCTGTATTTCCGAGGGCAGACCCTGCGCGACCAGGTCTTCTCCCTGCCGGTGAGTGAGGCGGAGGAAAATCTCCCCCTGTCTGAGTTGTTGATCAACCGCGCCCCGGACCTGGACAGCAACATCGTGCTGCGCTCGATCGAGCAGGGCAGGGTGCGGGTGGACGGCCGTCTGGCCCGCCTGGACGACCAACTCAAGGCGGGGCAGCAGGTGGAACTGGAACTGCCCTCGACTGAGTTGCTGCGCCCCCGAGTCATCCAAGCCATCGAGGGAGGCGGTAAGACCCCGAAAGAGGTCTCCCTGCTAATTCAGGCGGACAAGGCCGTACGGCACGAGGCGATCGTCCGGCTCTGCACCCTCGCCGGGGAGATCGGTGTCGGGCACGTTTTATTGGCATCGCGGCCGCCGGATTTTTCCCGGCCATTTGAGCCGGAACCCAGCGCAGTACCGTGAGAAACGAGCCGTCAACGATCGCCCCGGGGGAGGGCTGGTCCAACCAAGCCATTGGCATTTGGGTGCTGATCGTTTTCGCGGCGCAACTGGGGATCCTTTTTTGGCTGGGACGCGCCCCGCTTGCCGTGCGGGCGCAACCCGAAAACGCCCCGCTTCAGCTGATGCCGGAAATTCAACTGATCCCCGACAGCGGCTCGGGGTCAGCGTTCAGCGATCCAACCCTGTTCACCCGCCCGAACCGACGCGGTTTTTCCGGGACGGCTTGGCGTCGGTTTTCCGGGGTGGAGCATCAACTCATCGACTGGGATGAAACACCGCGACTGCTCGACAACCAACCCGCCACGCTGGGGGCCGCCTTTCGTGAGGCGCTGCCGAATCACCTGGCAGTTGAGTCGGGCATCCCGGCCAAGGGCTTGGCCAGGCCGATGACGGTGGAGCCGGCGCCGCTGGCACTGCGTGGTGCCTCCGAGTTGCAAATCCTCGGCGGCTTGGCCAAGCGGCCGCTGGTGCGCCCGGTGTCCGTCCCGGCGCTCCCGCACAATGAGGCGCTGCGGCGGACCCGTGTCCGGATCAGCGTGAACACGGACGGCTACGTGGTATCGGCCACGGTGCTGGATCGCTTGGCCAAGGGCGACCCGTTTCAGGCCGCCGCCGACCGGCGCGCGCTGGAGCTGCTCCGGGGCATCCGGTTTACGCCGGCCAAGCGCACCCGGTTCGATCGCCCTGACCAGCCGGGTGCGCTGGAGTGGGGCGGGGCGCTGTTCCATTGGCGGACAGTGGCACCGCCC
>QOAX01000239.1 GCA_003972865.1 Verrucomicrobiota bacterium
GTCGGCGTGCAGTTGGCCGCCGCCGAGTGCGCGTCAGTGAAGCGCATACCCTCCGTGGCCAAGCGGTCGAGGTTGGGCGTCTTAAAAGGAGAGTCAGCACGATAGGACTTCGGCTGGCCATAGCCAATATCATCGAAGAGAACAAAAACGATATTGGGAGGCTGCTTTGCTTCGGTCCAGACCACTACAGGCAGTAACAAAGCAAACAGAGTTAGGTAATATCTAATCAACGGAGATTTTCAACAAAAACAGTTATACTTATCATGGATACCCAACCTTAAATTCCGGAAAAGGTGTTGGTGCATTCTCCCGGTTCAACGGCCGTGCAGCTTGATGTCGTCGAAGTCGTTCATGTCGTCGAACGACCCGATACCGATGCGGCCTTTGCCGAAGGTTTTGTCGACGACACTCATGTGCGGCTTTGTCATGTCGTCGAAGTAAACGTCGATCGTTCCCTTGGCCGTGTCGCGGACGACCTTGACGTTGTGCCAGGTGTCGCTCTTCCACGGCGTCTTGTTTTTGTTGTCGGTCATGGCTTTGCGCGGGGCGTCCTTTACGATCATGATTTGGCCGCTGTGCGGATCCGGTTTCGCGCCGAGGTGGCAGTAGTAAAAATGCGCGGCGTCCTGCCAGTTGAAAAACACGCAGCAGTCGCGGTGGTTGCCGGTGTCCTTGGTGCTGCGCACACGGAAGGTGAGCACAAAGTCGGCGACCGAAACCCCCTTGATCAGTGCGATATGGTGTGGGCTACGAACCTTGGGCTTGTAGTCGCTCTCCCGCCGGTTGATCCCGAAAACGTGGTTGCCGCCGACCTTGCGGTGCGTCCAGCTTTTCTCGTCGGTGACCTCCCAGTGTTTTCGTCCGTCCTCAAAATTCTCCTCGAAAACCAAGGGCAGGTCGGTTTTTTCTGTGTTATCCGCTTGGCCAAGCGCTGTGAACGACAGGGCTGCGGTTGCCAAAAGTAACTTGGTGGCGTTCATCTCGGCGATCCTAGCGAAACCAAGCCCGGCTGCCACGCAAAAACATCCCGGCGCTTGGCCAAGCGCGGCGTCACGGCTTTTGCCAGGGAACGCGGCCGGCGCGTTGGGTGTGAAGGCGCAGGGCAGCGGCCAACTCGGTGAACTTTTTGCGGTTACTCTTGGCCAGGTCGTTTTGTTCGAGCGGATCGGTTTTCAGGTCGTAAAGTTGGTACGGCTCGAAGGGGTGGTTGTGGACCAACTTCCAGTCGCCCCGGCGGAAGGCGTGGTAATCCTGCCCGTTGTAGCGCAGGCCGCCTTCGCGGCGGACGAATACCAGGTCGCGGTCGAGCTTCTGCGCCTGGCCAAGCATCGTCGGCAGGAGGCTTTTGCCACGAACATGATCCGGCACCTTGGCCCCGGCGGCGGCGCAGGCGGTCGGGTACAAATCCATCGTGATGCCGACGAGGTTGCTGCGTGTGCCGGCCTTGATTTTGCCGGGCCACACGGCGCAGGTTGGAACTTTCAACCCGCCTTCGTACATGTCCTGTTTGCCACCGCGATGATTGCCGTTGGTGCCGGCGACGCTGACTTGCCCGCCGTTGTCGCTGCTGAAAATCGTCAGCGTGTTTTTGTACTGCCCGTTTTTCTTGAGCGCGTCGATCACTCGACCGATGCCGTGGTCCATGTGCTCGATGAGCGCCACCAGCCTGGCGCGCTTGTCACTGATGCCCGGTTGGCGCGCCTTCACCTTTTCGAGCCAATCCTGCGGCGGCTGAATCGGCGTGTGCGGCGCGTTGTAAGCGAGGTACATGAAGAACGGGGCTTCTTTGCCTTTGCGATCGTTGAGAGTGTCGATGGCCCATTCGCTGAACAGGTCGGTGGCGTGGCCGGGAGGATCGATCTCCTTTCGGTTCTCGCGGAAATAATTGATACCGTGCCGACGGTGCTTGTAGTAGTCGTCGATCATGTCGCAGAGGAAACCCTTGAAATGATCGAAACCGCGCCCGTTCGGCGTGTTCGGCTCCTCAAGGCCAAGGTGCCATTTGCCGATGATGGACGTGTGATAACCAGCGCCCTTGAGCGTCCGGGGCAGAAGCGTCGCTTTTTGCGAGAGCCAGCCCCAGTTGTTTTCGGGGTGAGTGCGGATGACGCCGGGTACGCCGACGAGGTCCGGGTACGTGCCGCTCAGCAACGCGGCGCGCGTCGGGCTGCAGACCGGGCAGTTGGCGTAAAACGAATCGAACCGCATGCCGTCCGCCATGAGCGCGTCGATGTTGGGCGACTTGAGATCCTTCGCGCCGTAGCAGGAAAGATCGCCGTAACCGAGGTCATCGACGAGAATGATCAGGATGTTCGGCTTGTCAGCGGCGGACGTGCTTGACGGCTTAGCCAAGCCGAAAGCGGCCAGGGCAACCAGCGTCGTGCGAAGGAGTTTGAACCGGTTCACGTGCATAGCGTAGCCAATGCGCCTGGCCAAAGGCAAGTTTTTGGGATCGGGAAACGCCAGGGTGACCACGGCAAATACGAAGCAAACTACCGTTGCTGCCTTCCGGCCCTGGCGGGGTTCGTAAGTCCGCACTCCGTGGGCCCTGACACGCGCAACGTACCGCTTGGCCAAGCACGACTCAAGGCAATTGACCGCGCCTTGGCCAAGCCGACATGGAATGATGTTGGACGACCATCGGTGAGTTGGCTATCGTCCGCCGGTCATCTGTTCATGAATCCACTCATCATCACATCCATCGCAGCCGGGCTGCTGCTCGGCTGCGCCACCTCCCCCTCCCAACAGGCGTCCACCGCAATAGTCGATCCGCCGGCGGTTTCGATTCACCAGGCGGCTTGGAAGGGCGACGTTGAGTCCATCGAGCAGCACTGCGCAGCTGGCACGGATGTGAACTTGCGGAACAAATGGAACGCGACACCGCTGCACTACGCAACCCGCGCAGGCAAGGCGGCCGCGGCTGAACGACTCGTCGCCAGTGGTGCGAATGTCGATGCGAAGAACAACGAGGGCGTCACGCCGCTGCATTATTCGGCCTCGGGCGGGCACCGGACCATCGTCGCGCTGCTCATAGCCAAAGGCGCGAAGGTGAACGGGCAGGATGCGGAAGGCCTGACACCGCTGCACCGCGCCGCCCGGGGCGGACACAGGGACACGATCGACCTGCTTGTCGCCAAAGGCGCGGAGGTGAACGCAAAGAACTCCGCCGGGTTGACCCCGTTGGAGTTGGCGGACGAGAACGCAGCCGAACTCCTCCGCAGACACGGCGGCAAATCCGCCGTCAAACTCGGCGCTCTCTCCGAGGATGCCGCAAACGGCAATATCGAGGCCGTCAAGCAACACCTGGCCGGCGGCGCGGATGTCAACGGAAAGGATGACCTCGGACGAACCCCGCTGTACCGGGCGGCGTACAACGGCCACACGGAGATCGCCGGGCTGTTCCTCGCGGGGGGTGCGGATGCCGATGCCCGCGATGAAAACGGATGGACCCCCCTGCACGGCGCCGCCTACAAGGGCCATCTCGAGATCGTCGCCGCGCTGCTCGCCAAAAAAGCGGCAGTGAACGCAAAAGACGTCGATGGCGACACCCCGCTGGACTGGGCCAAAAACAAACCCGAGATCGCCGCACTCCTCCGCAAACACGGCGGCAAGACGGGTGCCGAGTTGAAGGCTGAAGGAAAATGAAACAGCAGTCGCATCAAAGTCTAAGCTTTAAATTCAAAGATGGTGCAAATCGATTTGGCGAGTTATCTACTGCGTTTGCAATTTATTATGCTGCGGCTTTCTACGCTTCTTCGTGGCTTGGTTCAAACGCGTGCTGAAACCCTAACGCGCACCTTCAAACTTTGTGATCATCTTCGCCACCGACATGGGCTATGTAGATGTAGACTGCTTTGAATCGAAGGACATTAGCACGCCATGAACATCACCTCCGGCCCGTACAAAGAAAGACCGATTCGTTTTCTGGAGCTTTGGACATCTGCTGGGTGGCGGCTCAAGGTTTACGGCATTGCCTACAACCATCCAACGCCACGACCCGAGTTGGTTGAGGCTGCCAAGATCGTCGCGGCCCAGAGATTAGCGAACGTGCCTAACTCCATGCGGCATTACTCGGTTGGATTCGTCGGTGTTCACGACGGACGTACCGCTAACTTTGTGTTTGTGGATTGGTGGGCTGACGAGAACGAGTTACACCATCATGTCTACGTTTCTCCTACAGACGAACCGGCGCGCTTAACCTACTCCACCCCTAGCGGCTTGGTGGCTTGTGTTTGGGATTTGCGAGTCATGGCGTTTGAGCGGCAGGCGTGGCTCGACACAGTGCTCAAACAATCGCGCAAACCGGACTTCGATGCATACTTAAGTATTAGACTTGATGAGGACATTTGACACTATACGGGCTAACACCAGGCTGAATCCAACAACTGTTCGCTGTCCGGATGTGAATTCGAAGAATAAGTTTGGAGGGACACCTGTGCTTTATGCGGCTGAAGGAGGTCACAGGGAAATCGTTGAACTGCTAATTGCCGACCTCCTCCGCAAACATGGAGGCAAGACGGGGGCAGAATTGAAAGCTGCTGGCAAGTAGCCCAGCGCGGGTGCGAACGGCTGCAGCTTTCCGAAAATAATCAAACCAAGTCTCGGACCGCGGAGACAGCGGTCCCTCCCCCTGTGACCCTTGGCCCGCCCGATCCCTTTTGCGCACCTGCTGTCGAATCAGTTGACGGCGCTTGGCCAAGCGCGAACAATGGCCAAGCCATAATGACCAGATTATTTCGAAACTCCGTTACTCTGTTTTTTGGACTACACTTGACTTTCTTCACGCTGGCGCTTGGCCAAGACGGGGAACCAATCGACACGCGTGTCACCCACGGCCCCATGCTCGGGCGGCCCGCAGCCGACTCGATGAGCCTCTGGCTGCGCACCGCGCGTCCGGGCAAGGTGGTCGTTTTTTACGGCACCGACAAAAATGACCTGTCCAAGACAGCAACGCTCAAGTCGACTTCAATCGACCGGGACAACACCGGCATTCTCACCCTCACCGGGCTCCAGCCCAACACGCGCTATCACTATCGCATTGCGGATCATCAGTTGAGCGGGTCGTTTCGGACGCTGCCGCGGTCGGCGGATTTTAGGAACGCCAGCGGCAATCCGGAGGGGCTGTTTAACTTCCGGTTCGAGTTTGCGTGTGGCAACAACCAACGCGGCGGCGGCGACAGCGCCGGCCCCACCCTGCCGGTCTTTGACACGCTCAACGCCCAGGTTCGCGACAAGGTAAACTTCGCCATCCTCAACGGCGATTGGCTCTACGAGAACCGCCGCGACTATCCGGCCAGCGAGTGGCTGCATCAGGTGGGACTCGGCTCGCTTGGCCAGGCGCCCGACATAGTCCGCAAGGCGCCGACCGTTGTCGGTGTTTGGGAGAACTACAAAACCTACCTCGAACGCGGCCGCAACCTGAGCGAGTGGCACCGGCATGTGCCGTCGTTTTACACCGCCGACGACCACGAAATGCTCAACGACATCTACGGAACCGGCGAGGTCGGCTACGTGAATCGGCGCGCGGTATTCCGCGACATCGCCACGAGCGCCTGGTTTGATTATCTCGCCTGGGCGAACCCCGTAGAGCACGACGCCCCCGCCTGGTTTGGCACCGGCACCTTCAAGGCCGGAAGCGATGTGCTGGTGGATTCGAGCGCCGACTTCACCAAACTCGATCTGAACGCCTTGGCCAATCTCCACGTACACTGGGGCACTTCAACCGCCGGCGTGAAGGATGCCGCGCTTGATTCGCAGCCGGGCGATCCCAACTCCGCCGTGTACGAGATCGTCGAGGTGCTCGGCCCAAAGCGACTCCGCATCAACCCGCCGGCCAAGGCCAACGGCTCACAGACCTACTCGATCGGCCGGCGTTGTTACGGCAAGTTCAGCGTGTCGAACTGCGACTTTTTCCTGCTCGACACCCGCTCGCATCGCAGCCTGCACAACGTCGATCATCCGGACAACCCCAAGGCCACCATGCTCGGCAAGCGGCAGCTCAAGTGGCTGAAGACCGGTATTCGCAACAGCCAGGCGGACTTTATCTTTGTCGTGTCCTCGGTGAACTTCATGGTGCCGCACGTCGGCAGCGGCGGCGGCGATGACAGGCAACTGACCATCAAGAAGGACGACGCGTGGACGGTGTTCCTCAGGGAGCGCGAGGAGCTGATCGAGTTTTGGGACGGCCTCGACAAGGGCGTGTTCGTGCTTACCGGCGATTTGCACAACAGCTTCGCCATCAGGATCACCGACAACGTGTGGGAGTTCGCCAGCGGCCCGCACAACTCCATCAACCACGCGCCGATGAAGGACGAAGGCGGCCGCCCCGCCAACGGCCGCTTTCAGTACGGCCCGCGCGCCTGCGACATCCGCTGGAGCAGCTACGCGATGGAGGACATCCCACGCGCCAACCGCACCTTCCCGCACTACTGCGTGGTGCAAGTCAACAACGTCTTCAACAACCCGCTCGAGCGCGACGGCGAGCGGTGGTTCGCCTTCCCGCACCCGCAGGTGATCTTCCAGTTCCACGATGCGTACACCGGTGA
>QOAX01000152.1 GCA_003972865.1 Verrucomicrobiota bacterium
ACAACCAACTTGCACGGGGCATCCACAAAAGCCTGTTCGGTAAATCTCCGAGAGCCAGCGGACGCAAGCTGGCTAGGATTCGGGATGCCGTGCTCGACAAGAATTGGCACTGGTACAACCGCTACCGCGCCACCGACGGCAACGACGTCTGGGGTGGCCGCTCTGGCCTGCGCTTCGTCGCCGGCCAAACCAACCGCGAAGTGTTGCAACAAGAATTGAAAATGATCGATGTCATGACTTCCAATCGAGACAAGGTCATTCACGCTGCTGCCAACGGCAAATCCATCAAGGCAGACGACAGTAACGTTCCGTCTCCTGTTAAGGTGGTTTCCAATGTCGGCGGCGGCTCAAAAAGCAGCAATGCCAACAAAGAGGGGTCCGTGAAATACGACACGCCGGAGGAGACGCTGGCCAAGCTCAAGCTCGCGCCGAACATGAAAGCCAATCTCTTCGCCTCCGAGGAAATGTTCGACAACATGATCAACCCGGTGCAGATGGGTGTCGATACCAAGGGCCGCCTCTGGGCTGCCGTCTGGCCCAACTATCCCAAGTGGGAGCCGATCAAGAACGGCGCCAACAAGCAGATGCGGGATTCGCTCGTCATTCTGCCGGACAAGGATCGCGACGGCGTGGCCGACAAGATGATCACCTTCGCGCGCGTGCACAACCCGACCGGCTTCGAGTTCTGGAACGGAGGCGTCATCGTCGCCAGTTGTCCGGACCTGATTTACCTCAAGGACACCGACGGAGACGACAAGGCAGACGTGAAGGAGCGCCTGCTCCACGGCCTCGACTCCGCCGACACGCATCACGCCGCCAACAACATCGTTTACGGGCCAGGCGGCTACATTTACTACCAGCGCGGTGTGTTCCACGTCAGCAACGTGGAGACCCCGTGGCAGGGGCCGCAGCGTGATACCGCCTCGGCGATGTACCGCTTCAACCCGCGGACGTTCAGGTTCTCCCATCACGCCAACAACAGCCCAAATCCACATGGCATCAGCTTCGACTACTGGGGCTATCATTTCGCAACGGACGGCACCGGTGGCCGCGCATGGCAGGTGCGCCCCGACGGCAAAGGGAAATTCAAGATGCAGGAACTGCTGAAAAAAACCGTTCGCCCGGTCTGCTCCAGCGGCATTCTCTCAAGTGACCATTTCCCAGAAGAAAACAACGGTAAAACAACGGTAACTTCTTGATTTGTAATGCTATCGGTTTCCTCGGAATCAAGCAGTACACTCTTGCTTACGATGACGAAGGGGATGTCTGGGGCACCGAGACCAAGGACTTACTCGTTTCAGTTGACCGCAACCTGCGACCGACCGACTTCGAGATTGGTGACGACGGCGCGCTCTATGTTTCCGACTGGCAAAATGTGATTGTCGGCCACATGCAGCACAACGTCCGAGATCCAAACCGCAACAAGACTCACGGCCGTATTTACCGTGTGACCTACGAGGGACGACCGCTGTCCAAACACGTTAAGATCGACGGTCAGTCAATCAACAAATTACTTGATCTGCTTAAGCATCCGATCAACGGCATCCGGCAACGAGCCCGCGTAGAGTTAAGCGAACACCCAAGCGATAAAGTGCTCGCCGCCACGGAGAAGTGGGTCAAACAGTTTGATCCCAAGGCCAAGGAGGACGCGCACCACTTTCTTGAGGCACTTTGGCTTTACCAGCGCAACGACACAAGGAACGAGGCGCTGCTGCAGCAGGTGCTCAACTCCCCGGTGGAGCACGCCCGCATCTCGGCCAGGACCGTGAAGCAGTTCTGGGATCAGAATCTCTAAGCCAAGCGGATGAGTTTTTCCCTGAGAAACACGATCGGCTCATTCATCCTATTGTTCTTGGCAGCCGCTGCTTGGCCAAGCGTGGGCAGCGCGGCGGATCTCGTTGCGGCGGGAGCCGAGCCGGTCAAGCTGGCCGGCGGTTTCCAATTCACCGAGGGGCCGGCTGTGGCGGCCAACGGCGATGTGTATTTCACCGATATCCCCAACAACCGCATCCACAGATGGTCGGTTGCCGACCGGAAACTCTCGACATTTGCCGAGGAGACCAACGGGGCCAACGGCCTTTTCTTTGCAGAGGATGGCAGCTTGTACGCCTGCCAGGGCTTGGCCAAGCGCATGGCCGCCTACACAGCGGACGGCAGCGACACCAGTTCATTGGCCAAGCGCTACGACGGCAACAAGTTCAACAAGCCGAACGACCTCTGGATCGACGGCAAGGGCGGTGTTTATTTCTCCGATCCCAACTACGGCAACACGGAGCACACACAGGATGGTGAGCACGTCTACTACATCCCGCCCGGCGGCGAGGTGATCCGGGTGGCCGACGGCTTCAAGCGGCCGAACGGACTCGTTGGCACGCCGGATGACTCGACGCTCTACATCGCCGACATCGGCGACAAAAAAATCTATCGCTACACCATTCAGTCCGACGCCACACTGAAGGATCGGAAGTTGTTCTGCGAAAGCGGCTCGGACGGGATGACGCTCGACCAACACGGCAACGTGTACCTCACCGCCGGCAGCGTGAAGGTGTTCAACCCGAAAGGCGAACAGGTCGCCGACCTGAAGTTTCCGGAGCGCCCGGCCAACGTGGTGTTTGGCGGCAAGGAGTTGAAGACGCTCTACGTCACCGCCCGCACCGGCTTCTACTCACTCGACATGGCAGTGAGTGGTGCCAGGCGAAAGGAGCCCTTTCGCATCACCATCAGCACGGTGCAGGACAAGATGCTTTACGACAAAAAAGAGTTCAGCATCGAGACAGGCAAGCGGGTGCAGTTGACTTTCGTGAACAACGACTTTCCGCCGCACAACCTGCTCATCGTAAAGCCGGGTACGGCGGACGAGGTGGCCACCCTCGCGATCCTGCTGGCCAACGACGGCTTCAAGAAACAGTGGCGTCCCGACACGCCAAATATTTTGTGGGGCTCGACGATGATCGACTACGAGGAGAAATCGGTCATTAGCTTCACTGCGCCGGCTCCGGGGGACTACCCGTACGTCTGCACCTTCCCCGGCCACGCCCTGCTGATGCGCGGCATGATGCACGTCCTGCCCAAGGGCGGTGCGAAGAAACAGTAGCGCCTGGCCAGGCGCCTTTACTCCACTACGACGGCCGTGCCGTAGGCCATCATCTCGGCCGCGCCGCTCATGATGACGGAGGTCTGGAACTGCAGCCCGATGATGGCGTTGGCGCCGAGTTCCTCCGCCTGGTCGACCATGCGGTCGAGCGCCTGCTCGCGGCTTTCGGCCAGCAGCTTGGCGTACTCGGTCACCTCGCCGCCCACCAGATTTCGCAGGCCGGCCATGATGTCTTTGCCGATGTGGCGGGCGCGGATGGTGTTGCCGCGCACGAGGCCCAGTGTGCGCACGATGGTTTTCCCGGGAAGCGTCGGGGTGGTCACTAATGTTATTTTGGTTGTATCGCTCATGGTCATTAAAACTGCACGTCTGTGTATTTGTCCGTCTTGGCCGCCTTCAGGCGCTGGAACAGCACTGTGAAAAACAAAATACCAACACCGCCGATCAATGTTGGCAAACCGAACCGGATGAACATCGGCACCTTGTCCTTTGTGTCGCCGGTGTCGGCAAACTTCGCGTCGGTGATGAGCTCCCAGCTCAGCCAGCAGGCGCCCACGCCGTAAACCAGAATCAAGCCGGTGATGGCCAGGAACTGGCCAAGGTTCGATCCCGCTCCTGATGTTGCATTTTTAGTCATGTTGCTTTTCTCCGTTTCGGTTAGTTGATCGAAAGAAAGGCTGCCTACGCCTTTGCGGAGTTTCTTCATTTCTGCAAAGGCCAGGGAGCATTGCTCGCAGTCCTCCAAGATCAAATCCACGCGTTGCCGGTCGGACTGGGTCAGTTCCCCGTCAAGATAGCCGGAAATCAGCGGTTCGGTTTCCTGGCAGTCGTGTTTCATTTCAGATATTTTTTCATGCGTTTGCGCAGTTCATTTCGTGCCCGGTGTAACCGGCTCATCACTGTGCCTGGCGCGATGCCGAGCACCTCGGCGATTTCCGTGTAGCTCAAGTCGTGAAAGTCGCGCAGCAGGACGATTTCCCGCTGGGCCACCGGCATCGCCTCGAGTTGGCGGCGCATGATCCCGGCCAGTTCTTCCAGCTCTACTGCAATGTCTGGCGCTGGGGCGGTAGCGGCCAGCCTGGCGAGGGCTTCGTCGTCGTTCGGCCTGCGTTGGCGCAGGGTATCGAGCGCGCTATTGCGCACCACTTTCAAAAACCAGGCGAGTGGACTGCCCTTTTGGGCTTTGTAGCGGCCGCTGTGAACCAGCTTGCGCAGGGCGTCCTGCACCACGTCTGCGGCATCCTCGTGATGGCTCAGCAACTGGATGGCCAGCGCGAAGCCTGATTCGCTCAACGCTTCCAGCTCGTCGCGGGACGGGAGGTGGCTGTCGGCCGTCATCTCAGCGGCCAGGGGCCATTGCAGTCGGGCTGTCGCATTGGGCAGGCAGTTCACCACGTCGGGAGTACTACGTGCAACTTCCCGTTTTATTCCCACAAAAATGCCGCTTGGCCAAGCGCTTGGTCAAGTGGCGGAAATCAGGACTTTTTCTGCCAAAAAAAACTTCATCAGGGAGGCGTTCCATGCCACATTTGCACCAAGCCAAATCCTTGATTCATTGTAGTTATGGCAAAAATCAATCGTCGCCGTTTTCTCAAGCAGTCAGCCACCACCGGGGCAGTGGCCTTTCCGTTTGTTCTCACCCAGCGTGGCCAAGCCGCCAAGGCACCTGCCAGCGAGCGAGTGCGTGTAGGTATGGTCGGTGCAGCTGGCCGTGCGGGGAAGCTGAACAGCATTTTCGCCAACAACCCGAACGTCGACATCGTGGCCATCGCCGAGATCGACCCTCGCCGGCTGCCGAACACGCTGCAGGGAGTCACGAAGATCCAGGGACACAAGCCGAAGACCACAACTGATTTTCGCAAACTGATAGATGATCCGAAGATCGATGCCCTCTGTATCGGCACACCGGATCATTGGCACGCCATCCCGGCTATTCTTGGATGTGTGGCTGGCAAGGATATATATGTGGAGAAACCGGACAGCCACAACATTGTTGAAGGCCAGCGCATGGTGCAGGCCATGCGTAAACACAAACGAATTGTCCAGATGGGATCGCAGCATCGAAGCACGGAGCGCCTGCAGACTGCACTAGCCTATATCCGAGAAGGACACCTTGGGAAATGTCTTGTTGCCAAGGCGTGGGAAAGCGCCAAACAAGGGAGCATTGGGCGACCTGCGGACGGTGATCCCCCGAAAGAGGTGGACTATGACATGTGGCTGGGTTCGGCACCAAAGCGGCCCTTCAACCGAAATCGATTCCACGGCAGTTGGAGATGGTTCTTTGACTACGGCAGCGGCGACCTCGGCAACGACGGGGTGCACCGGTTAGACATGGCGTTTGCCGGGCTAAGCGCGGCGTTGGAAACCGAGGGGAACAAACCGTTGCGTATGCCGCGCAAAATCAGCGGCACCGGCGGCAAGTGGTACTTCGACGACGACCAGGAATGGCCCGACACCATGCAGATCACGTACGAATATCCCGGCACACCGCCGCGTATCCTCACCTACGAGATGCGCATCTGGACGCCTTACAATTACCTCGGTGAATCCGAGGGAGCAGCGGTATTCGGGGACAAAGGATACATCCTCCTAGGCAACAGAGGTTGGCGCGCCTTCTCCAACGGAGGAAAACGGGTGAAAGAGCAAGTCGGCGACGGTAATGCCACGCCGCATGTTCAGGACTTCATCAACAGCATCAAGACACGCAAGCGCCCTTATTGCGACCTGGAGACGGTCGGCCATCCGGCCTCTGTGCTGTGTCACGCCGGTAACATCGCCACGCAATTGGGGCGTACAATTACCTTTGATACCGGGACGGAGACCTTCGTGAACGACGACGAAGCCAACGCGATGCGAGGTCGCCCGGAGTGGCGCAAGCCATGGGTGTTGCCGGACGTTTGATTCTCGCCGGGGAAGCGGCTATCGGTGTTCAGGCGTGTTGGTAGGTTCGCCGGATGAACGGTCTCTCGACGAAGAAATAGAAGGCGTAAATGCTCAGGTGGCAGCCAAGCGCGAACCACAGGCCAAAAAGTGATCCGGTCAACAACGCGGGACAGTAACTGTGAAGATTACCCACCCCATACATGGGATTGGCCAGCCACTTGTAGGGGCCGCGTGCCGTAAACTCCCCGTGGGATTTCTCCAGGAACAAATCCCGGAAGTAGTAGGTGTTCACGCCGACGATCCAAGTCGCCCAGAATTTGACACCAAGCCCGACCACTGTCAGCAGCCAAAACAGGCCCCACTGCTGGGCCGGGGGAAGATCAATTGTGCCCATAGCGTGAAGCGCCGCCGCACCCATGCCGCTGCCAATGTTGAAAAACATCAGGCCACAGATCATGTCGTACAATTTCGTGGCATTATTTTCACCAAGCTTTTCGAGCATGACTCGCTTGATTCGTGTGCCAAGAATCAGGCTGATTCCGACGTAGTAAAAAACCCACGAGGCGATGGCAAACTCGACAAGGCAGCCGTGGCGCTCCGCTTGGTAGATCAGGCAAACGCACGCGCCGAGCAACGGAATCCAGGCCATTAGAAAACGGCCTGCATCCAGTCGGAGTCCCGACATCGCGAGGAAAATGTCAGTCGCCTTCCACAGGGTTTTTAGGATGTTCATGGCTGATTCCGGGACCGTTTGCCGGGGGAGGGGGTGCTGAAGAGCAGCGCGGCGCACCATAGCGGCTCCGGAAGCTCGGCACAATGCTTCACCCCGGGCTGCCGGTGTCGCGCCGGGTTTTGCGGCCGTTGAGCATCGCCCCGATGAAGGTGTAGCGCACGGCATACTCGTAGATCACCAGCAGCGCTGCCGTGCTGACCGCGCAGATGCCGAGGACCTTGACCGCGCCTGGCCAGGGCCAGTCAGCCATCCAGATTTGCAGCAACATGATCGGCGGCAGGTGCACTAGGTACAGCCAATACGACGAGTCGGAGACATAGCGGATGCGCCGGTTCCCGCTCGAAAAAAATCGCCGGAACAATCCGATGAAGCCGAAGACCATCAGCCAGGCGTACAGGACGCTGAACAGCGTACAGAGCAGGTGGTTGGCCAGCAGATCAGGCAGATGATTCGATGCGCTGGTAAAAAAAAGACTGCCGCGAAGCCCGAACCAATGCAGCCCGAGCAGCAGCGCCGGGATGGCGAGCAACAGGCTCACCGGCCAGAGCCGCCCCACTTTTTTCTCGAACGCCTCCTGCCCGTGGCACAGCGCGCCGAAGCCAAAGAAGACCGCGTAGTACGCCAGCATGGGCGGCCAGGGGATGGGGCTCGCGGCGGTGTCCGGCCCGAAGGTGGTTACCATGAAAAACTGTGGCACGAACGTCAGCGGCACGAGCCACAACAGGCGAAGCGGTGAGGCGACGAACCAGGCCGGCACCGGCTTCCAGTTCAGCTTGCGCGCTATCCAGGCCACCACGGCGAAACCGGCCACCAGCCAAACGAGGCAGTAAAGAAACCAAAGGTGCGCAAATATGGGAATCATCGCG
>QOAX01000201.1 GCA_003972865.1 Verrucomicrobiota bacterium
ACGCTGGTGTCGAGATACTCGATAAAGAATGCCAACCCCACACCCAAAAGCAGGCCGACCACAACCCCAAGTGCGATGTTCAAGGGAATGTTCGGCCGAACCGCCTTGATGGGCAGATCCGCATCGTCGGTGATTTCCACGGTGGATTCCTTGGGCAGCGCCAAGTCCACTTCCTCCTGCATGACCCGGAGCGCGATGGTGTCACGAATGCGCGTGGTGTTGGAGAGCTCCCGCTTGGCGTCGAAGTATTCCCGTCCCTTCTCCCGCATATCGGATTCCCGTTTTTTTGCATCCGCGACATCTCTTTGCAATTGCTCCACTTGGGCCTTGGTTGAGTTGACCCTCAACTCCAGTCCCGCAAGGACGCCCTTGATCCGGTCATCGATCTGCCCCTCGAGAACGGCCACCACTGCCTTCAAGCCCTTGATTCTCGGGTGCTCATCTCCCAGATCGACGCTTTGGTTGGCCAAGGTTTGCTGGCCGGTGTGCAATTCGCGAATCAGTACATCCAACTGGGCATCCGGGTGGGCAGTGAGGATGGAGGCACGCAACTCCTCGTCGGATTGCGCCCTGAGTCCCTCAAGCAAAGTGGACTGTGTGGTGTGAATCCCTCTCACATTGATCAATTCGGATTCATAACGACGCACGATCTCCGGCTCGATGATCGAGTAGCTTTCATCCCCGGCCGCATCGGATATGCCCTCCTGCGTTCGCAGTTCATCGACATTGGCCTGCATGAGGGAAATCTGTTCGTTGATTTTTTTCAGCCTGCTGTTGAGCACCAAGATTCCCTTTTTCACTCGTTCCTCCTGCATATCCTTCCTGTGGTTTTGGTATTCCTTTGCAAGGGCCTGGGCGATCGTTTGTGCCCACTGTGGCTTCCGGTCGTACGCCCGAAGCTCGATGATGCTGGTGTTCCGGAACTGACGAATATCAATCGCCTTTTCCAGGATTTTCCGGGCCTCGATCTCCGTCAACGACTTGCCGCCGTTGAGGCGTTTCCACTCTTCAGTCAATCCGCATTTGGAGACAACCTTGTCCAGGACTTTTTGTGACTGGATTTTCTCGAACTCAGTCTGTATGAAATAAGGGTCAAACACCGTTGGCCCGGATTGCATGCCAAGCAACGGGGCAATATCCGACGTATCCTTCTCGATGGAGATCCGGGAGAGGCTCATGTAGGTCTCGGGCAGGAGGAATGTCACCACGGTAGTCGTCACGGCGGTGAGTAAAAAGACGAGCAGGATGGTTACGAACCGAACGCGGATGATCCGCCAATAATCCAGAATGTGGAGTTTGTCGTACGACTGATCTTTACTTGGATCTTTACTTGGGGTTTTATCCATTTTCTACAACCCAGAAAAAAAAGGGAGGCCAGATAAACACTTCCGGCCTCCCGTGAAAAGTTTTTGTTCTAGGAAATCAATAACTTGTGCCAATGCCGATGGACATGTAGTTCCGCTCGAAACTGCGGTGCGGGACGTCCGAGTCGAGCTCGTCGTAGTTGTAGGCCACCTCGGCCCAGATGTTGTCGGCGATGGCGTAAGTCAGGCTGGCCCCCAACAGCAGGAGGGATTCCTCCCTGCCGTCCAATTTCTCGCCGCCGCCGTTGATCTCTGCATCCTGAAAGCGACCGGTCAGGGTGCCATGAACCTTGGCGCTGATCTTGTGGAGCAACTGGGCGTAAACCGCAGTGATTTCCTGATCAGCAGCCTGCAGGTCAGTGGCTCCGCGGGCGAGGCTCGCTCCCGCCACCAGTTTGCTCCCCTCGGCATATCCCCATTCCATGCGGGCATCCACATACGGGCTGGTCTCATCCTCCGGTATCAATCCGGGCATGAGGTCGAAATCATAATAGTCGACGTTCTGCACACCCGCCCGCACATCGGCGATGAAATTCTTGTTCAACTGATGGCGTGCCCCGACATATCCGTAATGGGCGTGATTGTTGCGGGCATCCGCCTTGAAATCCAGACCCGGAACCTGCAGTTCGCCCCCGTCAAAGTCCGTCGAGGAAAACTGGTAACCCACGTAGTATTCCGTTTGGGCCATGCCGTAAAACACGTCAAGACTGACTTCGTTGTAGGATCGGTCCAGCAGTGCGGAATGGTATTCCTCCTCATAATCGAAAATGGAATTCCCGTAACCAATCTCTGCTCCAGTGCTCCCTGAAAGAACCCGGCGGTATTGTGCCGAGAAGGTGTTGCGCAGGTTGTCTCCCTCGGTGCGCAGCGGGGTGCCTCCGTTCAGTATTTCAGGCTCCTGGGCAACCACAAGGCTGTCTGACAACAGCAGGACTGATGTGTCGGAGAATGCCTTGTTGAGGCTGATGCCCAACTCGTGGCCGTAGTCCTCATTGTCGCTTTCCCGATCTTCGTAATACCGCATACCAAACGCATACCCGGCGCTGAACTCCGTGTCCGTCCCTTCCCCGACGGTCAGGTTGATACCGGGGCTGACCTCGATGCCCCAGCTCTCCTCGGCGAGTTCCTCGGGCGAAGTTGTATAGTTGTCGTCGTAAAACCCCCTCAACGAGGCGGTTACTTCCCAGACCTTGCCGGCGTCAGCAGCCTGCAATCCGGCAACACCAATCGCGGCAACTCCCAAGGTGATTATTCTTTTGTTCATGGCTTTATTTGAAAATCCACACTCAAACCCACGAGCGGTCAGCAGGCTGAATGGAGGGGCATTGTCGATACTCAGCCGGCCATGTCAACCCCAATTGCATAAGTTTTTTGACTTTTTTAATTGTCACAACCCCGTTGACATCAAGCACCTATGGCTGGCTTTCCGGTATCGCAAACAGAAGCCACTGCCCGGGGGAATAATCGTTCAAAACCGCCTTTAGCGGGAATCCTTTGGGCAAATCACCCTCAACGCGCACGGCCCGCACAAAACTCTCCCAGTTCAACTCATTTGCATAAAACACTTTGCTAACGTACCGCTGATCGGTGGTGACCTCCGTAAAATACAGTGCACTAATTGGCCACCGGTCGTTGAGGGCGTAAAAATCAGGCTGGACGTTGCGGGTCAGCCACACGCAATCCCGATCGCCGTACCAGGCCACGGCCCATGGGATGTCGCTCATTAGCAAGTCCCCGGCGCTGATGGTGTCCTCCCCCGACTCTCCCGGCAGCGAGCTGACATACTGCACACGCGCCGGATAGTACGGCGGATCAGCCACGGGAGAGGGATGCGGCAGGAGAAAGCTCAAGGCCATCGGAAGCGAGGCGGCCACGACCAGCCCGGCGGAAGCAGCCAAGCGCATTTCCGGCAGGCCCACTTTCCACTGATCCAACAGCGAGAAAAACAACCCTGCGCCGAACAGAAAAGAGACCGGCCCAAGAATGGCCAGGAGATTCTCGCCATCCACGCTCGACGCAGCCACCTCCGGGGCGCCTTGGCCAAGCGACCTCGCCAACAACTCACCCAGCGTGCTGTTGGCCGCCGAGAGGTGTGTGCGGCCAAGCGCTTGGCCAAGCGCAAACATCGCGAGTGTCATTAACAAAAAAAACCGCAGCCGCCGCAGCGATCGGTTCCGGAACGGCACAACCAAGCCAACGAGACACACCACCGCAAACCAACTTCCGGAAAACCGCAGCAACTCGTGAACCAGCAGATGGCGGAGGTTGCGTTTCAGCTTGTTCGCAACGTCCCACAACCCGACGTGGTCAGCCACCCCCACCTTGATTTCATTCTCTGCGTTTTTTTGATTGTCGCTTGGCTCATAAAACAAGGTGCGCTCGAGCGTATCCTCGGGGAAGGTGCTGGTCTGCGAGTACAGGGCCAAGCCGGCCGTCCCGAACAGGTTGCCGCTCCACTGCATGTTCCTCACAAGCCAAGGCGACATCACCAGCAAAAACCCAAGCAGCGCCAGCGCCACCGTGCGTCCCCTGTGCCGGCCCAAAAACCAGCCGAGATAAACCAACACCGGCAGGATCACCCAGGCAAAGCCGTAGCGGGTCAACCCGCCCAAGCCAGCCAGTGCCCCAACCCAAAGCGCCATCCAAGCAAACCAACCGCCGCCGCGCGGCACCTCGTCATTCCCCTGCTCCTCCAGTTTCACAAGCGCCTTGGCCAAAGCCAAAAACAAAACCAGCAGCAACATCGTCGAGAGACCGGAGACGCTGAACCGCCAGTAAAGTTCCGTTCCCAAAAACACCAATGCCGCACACCAGGCCACCGGCTGGTCGAATAGCTTATCGCCCAGCCGAAAGACCTGCACGAGCGCGATAAAAAAAAGAACCTGATTGAGCAGGTTGATGACAATCTCCGGCTTGTAACGCGGAGAATTGCCGATTTGAAACTCAAACGGCAGCACCTTCATCAACCCGGCCAGCAGCAACGGGTACACCGGCGGGTTGGTGATGTCGGGGAATTCGCTGCGAAGTTCCTCATCGGAGACAGCGCCCTGCTGCCGCAAAATATCGAGGCTCAGCGGCCGGATAAACCGAGTGGTGTAGCCGCGTCCCTCGGCGATGTTGCGGGCCAGTTGCGCGGCGTCCATCGCCTCGGGAGACGTAAAATTTTGAGTGAGGTTCAGGTTGTAAACCAGCCCCAGGCTCCCGATCAGCAGCAGCAAAACCAAGCCGCGAATGCGCTTGGCCCATTGCCCCTCCTCGAGGCTGTGTATGATTTCCTGAACCCGAATCATCCGTTGTTACGCCGCCGCTTGGTCACCCTTGGATGCAGGGATGCCTCATCGCGTTCAAATTCCCTCCAAACCGTAGCGGTTGAGCTTGCGGTGAAGCGTCCGCCGGCTGATGCCGATTTTCCGAGCTGCCGTTGTCCGGTTGCCCCGGCATTCCTTCAGCGTGCGGATGATGAGTTGCTTCTCCGCCTCCTCGAGCGTCACGCCTTTGTCGACGAGCGGCCGGGTCAGCTGCTTCTCGTGTTGGATTACGCCCCGGCTCTGCACCGATTGAGGGAGACCGGCCAACTCGATCATGTCGCCCTTGGCCAAAACCACAGCGTGCTCCACGGCGGTGCGCAACTCACGCACGTTCCCCGGCCAAGCGTAGCGGATGATCGCCTCCAGTGCCTCGGCGGTGAAGTCGGTCACCGGCTTGGCGTTTTCCTCGGCGAACTCGCGGAGAAAACTCAATGCCAACATCGGGATGTCCGAGGCGCGCTCCCGCAGGGGCGGCGCCCAGATTTCCACCACGCCCATGCGAAAGTAGAGATCCTCGCGAAATTCGCCGTTGCCGACCAGCTCTTTCAGATTTTTGTTCGTCGCGGCGACGATGCGGACATCCGCCATAATCGTCTTGCTGCTGCCAACCCGCTCGAAAGTGCGCTCGCCGAGAAACCGCAGCAGCTTGACCTGGGTCGTCCCGTCGATATCACCGATCTCGTCGAGGAACAATGTGCCGCCCTCGGCCTGCTCAAACCGCCCAACCCGCCGCTCGTGCGCGCCGGTGAATGCCCCCTTCTCGTGGCCGAACAACTCGCTCTCGAGCAGCGTCGGCGACAGGGCCGCGCAGTGCACCGTCACCATGGGACGCCGCGATCGCGGGCTGAGTTGGTGGATCGCCTTGGCCAGGAGTTCCTTGCCAGTGCCGCTCTCACCCTGGATTAGCACGGTCGCCCGCGACGGGGCCACCTGCCGGACGATATCCATCACCTTTTGCATCGGCTCCGACTCGCCGATGATGTTTTCCAGCCCGAACTTTTTGTTGAGTTGCTGCTTGAGCGTTTTGTTTTCGCTCTCGAGCGTGCGCAACTTGAGCGCGCGGGCGATGCGCGTCTCGAGTTCGTCGATCTGCATTCGGCCCTTGGCCAGGTAGTCGTCGGCACCCTGCTTGAGCGCCTTGACCGCCAGTTCCTCAGAGCCGTAGGCGGTCATCAAAATACAAATCGGCGGCTTGGCCAGCGACTTGGCCCGGGCGATCAGTTTCACCCCATCCTCATTGTTTGGCAGCCGAAAGTCGGTCAGCAACACCTCGAACGATTCCGACTCAAGCAGGTTCGCCGCCGAGGCGGCATCCTCGGCCACGTACACCTCGTAACGATCCTCCAACGCGGCGCGTAGTCCGTCGCGTGTCGGCTTCTCGTCATCAACAATGAGCAGGTTCGGATTCATGCCTCGTTGGCTGCCGTCTCGAGCAGGTGCTGCCGGCGCTCCTCCTGCGGCAGCCAAATCCGGAAGGTCGTCCCCTTGCCGCCGTGGCTCACAAGCTCCAGCCGCCCGTCGTGGTCGCGCACGATTCGCTGCACAATCATCAGGCCAAGCCCGGAGCCTTTTTCCTTCGTCGTGTAGTACGGCTCAAAAATCCGCTTGATCTGTTCCTGCGGAATGCCGCCGCCGGTATCGGTCAGGCTCACCCAGACGCCGGCGGCGGCCTCGCCGGTCTTGATGGTCAACTCGCCGCCGGTGCTCATCGCGTGCATCGAGTTTTTCATCAGGTTGATCAGCGACTGCTTGATTTGCGCGGCGTCGAACAAGGCAAGGGGTAGCTACTTCGCAAACTCCAGCTTAATCGCCTGGCCGCGGTTATCGAACTCCGGGCGCAACAGC
>QOAX01000291.1 GCA_003972865.1 Verrucomicrobiota bacterium
ACCCGACGGACGCCGGCTCATTTCCGCTGCTGGAAATCGGCAGCATCGTAGTTGACGAAGAGGGCACAACGATCCAGTGGGGCAGCGTGCCCGGCAAGCTCTACCAGGTCTGGAGCAAGCCGGACGTCGCCAACGCCAAGTGGCACAAGGTGGGGGAGCCGATTGTCGCCACGCGGTCGTTCACATTTTTTATCGATCCGGCTGAGAGGCAAGAGTTTCAGTTTTACCGCGTGCAGGCGTTGCCTTAGCTGAAAAACCGTTTCAAAAAGCGGCCGGTGTGAGAGCCCTTGGCCTTGGCGATCTCGGCCGGTGTGCCTTGGGCGATGATTTGGCCGCCGCCTTGGCCGCCCTCGGGGCCGAGGTCGATCATCCAGTCGGCGGCGGCGATCAAATCCAGGTTATGCTCGATGACCAGCACGGTGTGGCCGCCCTCGACCAAGCGCTGCAGCACTCCGACCAAGCGGCGCACGTCGGCCATGTGCAGGCCGATGGTCGGTTCCTCGAGGAGGAAGAGGTTTTTCCTTGAGTCGGACATGAGCCGGGCGGGGTTGTCGCTGAGGCCGCTCAGCAGGTGGGTGACTAGTTTGACGCGCTGGGCTTCGCCGCCGCTGAGCGTCGGGCTGGTCTGGCCCAACTTGAGGTAACCAAGGCCGGTGTCACGGAGCGCCTTGAGCGGCCGGAAAATCTTCGGTACAGCCCCGAAAAACTCGGCCGCCTCGCTGACACTTAACTCGAGCACATCGGCGATTGTTTTGCCGTTGTAAACGATGTCCAGCACCTCCGGGCTGTAGCGGCTCCCTTCGCAGGTGTCGCAGGTCATGAAGGCGGGCGGCAGGAAGTTCATCTCAAGTTTCACGATGCCCGCTCCCTTGCACTCGGGGCAGCGGCCCTGCGGGCTGTTGAACGAAAACCGTGCCGGGCCAAAGCCGCGCATCCGAGACTCGGGCACCTGCGCGAACAGTTGGCGGATGGTGTCGAAAAAACCGACGTACGTCGCCGGCACCGAGCGCGGCGTGCGGCCGATCGGCGACTGGTCCACCTCGTGCACGGCCTTGATCTGCTCGATGCCCTCGATCGTTTTTTTGCGCCTGGCTTTCAGCGCGGTCCGTACGGCGGGCAGGATGCACTCGCGCACGAGCGTGCTTTTGCCGGAGCCACTCACGCCGGTCACGACCGTGAACCGGCCAAGCGGCACGGCGACGGAGACGTTCTTCAAATTATTTTTGCGCAACCCGCGGAAGAGGAGTGACGGCGTTTTGTTTTTCCGGCTGGCACCGCGCCGGGCCAGGGGCGGGGCGGTCGGGCGCGCCTGGCCAAGTGCTTGGCCACGGGAGTGTTGGCGCGACAGTTCAATGCCGGTCAGCGATTGTTTGTTTCGTAGAATCTGTTTCAGCGAACCGGTGGCGACGACCTGGCCGCCCTCGACGCCCGCGCCGGGGCCGAGGTCGATGATGTAGTCGGCGCGCGCCATCGTGTCCTCGTCGTGCTCGACGACGACGACCGAGTTGCCGCGCGAGCGGAGTTGCTCGAGCGCGCCGAGCAGTTGCTGGTTGTCGCGCGGGTGCAGCCCGATCGTCGGCTCGTCGAGCACGTACAGCACGCCGCTCAGGTTCGAGCCAAGCTGTGCGGCCAGGCGGATGCGCTGGGCCTCCCCGCCGCTCAGCGTGGTGACGGCGCGGCCAAGTTGCAGGTAGTCGAGCCCGACTTCGCGCAGGAAACTCAGCCGCGAGGCGATCTCCGGCAGAATGTCGCGGGCGATCTCCGCGCCGCGCCCGCACCACTTGAGCGTGGCGAACAACTCGTCCGCCGCCCCGACGCCGGCTTGGGCAAAGGCGTCGATGGTCGGCTCGTCGGCAAAGTCGCGCTTGGCCAGGCGCGGCAACGGCAGCCGGACGGAGCGGGCGAGGGGAGCAAGCCGGGCGCCGTTGCAGTCGGTACACAATTCGCGGCTCTCCTCCTGCCAGCCGAACCACGTTTCCTCGACCGCTTCCTGCGCGTCGCCGCGTTCGACGTCCGGGATGTAAAAGGTCTCGCCGAAACCCCGGCAGGTCGGGCACCAGCCCCGGGCGGAGTTGTAGCTGAAATCTTTCGGGTCGAGCGGCGCGAACGACCGGCCGCAGCCGCCGCACGAATGGCTCGTCGAGTGAACCGTCTCGCCGCCGGCATCATCGACGGCGAAGAGCGTGCCTTGGCCAACGGCGAGGCATTCGCTGATCAACTCGGTGGCGTTTTTTACGCCGCGTTTTTTGAGCCGGCCGACGACCGCCTCGACGTCGTGTTCGCTGTAGCGGTCGAGCCGCAGCGGCTCGGCGGTCGGGAGAAACTCGCCGTCGGCGCGGACCTGTTCGTAGCCCTGCCGCGCGGCCCATTCGCCGACGTCGGTGTGAAAGCCTTTGCGGTTGCGAATGCGCGGGGCGAGAAGCAGCAGATCGCCGCGTTTTTTGGCCTGCGTTTTCAGGCTGCCGACGAGCGAGTCGAGGGTCTGTGCCTGCACCGGCAACTGGCAGTCGGGGCAGTGAATGACGCCGAGCTTGGTGTAGAGCAGGCGGATGAAATGGTAAATCTCGGTGACGGTGGCGACGGTGCTTTTGCCGCCGCCGCGCGAGATGCGTTGCTCGATGCTGACGGTGGGCGGCAGGCCGTGGACGGCGTCCACATCGGGCCGGGGCATTTGCTCGACGAACTGCCGGGCGTAGGCGTTGAGAGAGTCGAGAAAACGGCGTTGGCCTTCAGAAAAAAGAATGTCGAACGCGAGCGTGCTTTTGCCGGAACCGCTGACGCCGGTGACGACGACGAGCTTGTTGCGCGGGATGCGAACGGAAAGGTTGCGGAGGTTGTGTTCGCGCGCACCCTCGACGGTGATCCAGCGGGAGTCGGCCGACTTGTTGCTCCGCGCGGCCACGGTTCACATGCGCTCGGTGGTCTCGAGGCCAAGCGTCTCGAGGCCGGTCTTGAGCACCTGTCCGGTGAGATCGCAGAGGGCCAGTCGCTGCGTGCGGATGTCACCTTCGGCCTGGAGCACGGGGCAATTCTCGTAAAACGAGGCGAAGTAACCGGCCAGTTCGTAGAGGTAATTGCAGAGGTAATTCGGGCGGCACTCGTCGATGACCAACTCGAGCACGAGGCCGAAGCGCAACAGGTGCTTGGCCAACGTGAGTTCCTCCGCCTGGCCAAGCGCGAACGACCCGGGCCGCGGCAGCGACTCGTCGCCGAGCTTGCGGAAGATGCTGCGGATGCGCGTGACGGCGTAGAGCAGGTACGGCGCGGTGTTGCCGACGAGCGCGAGCATGATGTCCCAACTGAACACATAGTCGCTCTGGCGGTTGCCGGAGAGGTCGGCGTATTTGATCGCACCGATGCCGACCACGCGGGCGATGTCGTGCCGCTCCTCATCGGGGAGGTCGGGGTTCTTTTCGCTCACGGCGTCAAACGCGCGTTGCTCGGCCTCATCGAGCAGGCCGGAGAGGTGGATGATCTCGCCGCTGCGCGTCTTGAACGGTTTGCCGTCCTCGCCAAGGATCGCGCCGAACCAGGCGTGGTTGAGCTTCATGCCGTGGCCCGGTTTCCAGCGGCTGTATAGCTCGAAGAGCTGCTGAAAGTGCAGTTGCTGACGACCGTCCGTGACGTAAATGACCTCGCTCGGTTGCCAACTGTTTTGCCGGTGCTCGAGTGTGGCGAGGTCGGTGGTGGTGTAGTTGGCCGCACCGTCGCTTTTCTGGACGATCGCCGGGTGTTTTTTGAGCGACTTGTGGTTGTTGAAAAAGACGACCTGCGCGCCGTCGCTTTCCTCGGCGATGCCTTGCGCGACGAGATCATCGACGACGCCCTTGAGGCGGTCGTTGTAAAAACTTTCGCCGAGGGTCTCGTCGAACTCGACCCCGAGCCGGCCGTAAATCTCGTCAAACTGGTGCCGCGACAGCTCGATCATCTCGTGCCAAATGGCGAGGTTTTCGGCGTCGCCGTCCTGCAGCTTGACGAGTTCGCCACGAGCGCGGGCGAGCACGACCTCGTCCTCGTCGCAGGCGGTGTTGACGCGCTTGTAGAGGCGCTCCATCTCGGCGAGGGCGTCCCGACCAAGCGCGTCCCGGTCGAGGTGTTCCTTCCAGCCGACGAGCAGTTTGCCGAACTGCATGCCCCAGTCGCCGATGTGGTTGTCGGTGACGACCCTGTGGCCGAGCAGCCGGAAGGTCCTGGCCAGTGTGTAGCCGAGAATGGTCGAGCGAATGTGGCCGACGTGCATCGGCTTGGCCACGTTGGGTGACGAGTAGTCGATGACGATCGTGCGCGGCTCGGCGGCGGTGCGGTAAAACAGATGCTCGCCCTTGGCCGCGCCGACGAGGGCATCGGAGAGGGCAGCGGTCTTGAGGCGGAAATTCAGGAAACCCGGCCCGGCGATCTCGACCGGTTCGCAGCAATCAGCGACGTCGAGCTGCTCGACAACCTGGGCGGCGAGTTCGCGTGGGTTGAGTTGGTCGCGCTTGGCCAAGCCCATGAGGGCGTTGGATTGGTAGTCGCCGAACTTCGGCTCGGGGCAGGGTCGGACAAGGACGCTCGAGACGTCGGCGTCGGGCATGAGCGCGATGACGGCTTGCTGCAGTTTTTCCTGTAAGACGAGATGGATCACGATTCGCGTCGCTTGGCCAAGCGGGGGTGCGCCGGCTTGGTCGAAAGGGAAAATGGCACCGGCTCAGCTCTCCTGCGAGCTGCGGATGATCTGGTACATTTCCGCCGCGTCTTTGGCCTCCTCGAGTGACTTGCGGAATTCTTTCTTGTGCAGCACCTTCGCAATCTTTGCCAGCGTGTGGAGATGTTTCTGGAATTGGCCCTGCGGCACGAGGAAAAGCATCACGAGGTTGACCGGCTGGTTGTCAAGCGAGTCGAAGTCCACGCCGTCCCTGCTGCGGCCAAACGCGCCGGTGACGTCGCCGATCAGGTCGGTCGAGGCATGCGGGATGCCGATCCCGAAGCCGATGCCTGTGCTCATCGAGGTCTCGCGTTTCTTGACGACGGAAACAATCGCCTCGCGGTGATCGGACTTGATTTGCCCGTTGGCGACGAGTAAATCGATCAATTCCTCGATCGCTTCCCAGCGGTCGGAGGCTTTCAGGTCCGTGACAACCTGTTCCTTGGTGAGAAAATCAGCCAGCTCCATGATATGCGCCCAACACCGTAACCCGGCCCGGGTTTGCTACCTGTTTTGCGGACGGCTTACAAGCGCGAACTTCATTGCCAAACCGGCCGCCAAGCGACAGACTGGCGCTGCCCAAATGAAAACGACAATCAGGCGTTGCGCAGCCGTGGCGGCGGGTTTGACTGTTTTGGTCGCCGCAGGACCGGCCGAGCAACCGGCCAAGCTGCCGTCGGTGGACGTCATTCTCGAGCGGAACATCGAGGCGCTCGGCGGCGAGAAGGCCATGCGCAAGCTGAAGAATCGCGAGACCCGGGGGAAGATCGAGTTGACGGCGTTCGGCGCGGAGTTCCCGGTGATCATGCGGCAGGCCGCGCCGAACAAGGAAATGATGGAGTTGACGATCGAGGGGTTGGGAACCATTCGCGATGTGTTCACCGGCCGCAAGGGCTGGACGGAAACGCCGGACGGCGAGGTGACGGAAAAAAAGGAGCGGGAAGTGGCCAACAAAATAATCGACGCCGATTTTTACGCCTACCTGAATTTCAAAAAGAACTACCCCGAAATCGCGTTTCAGGGCGTGGAGCAGGTCGCCGGTAAAAAAGTTTACGCCGTCAAGATGACGCCGAAGAAAGGGGACGCGGACACGTTCTATTTTGATGCCGCGACGGGGCTGGTCGCCGGTGTTGCCTCCACCGCCGAGATGCAGGGGCAGGAGGTGAAAACCAAAGTGCTTTTTCGGGACTACAAAAAGGTGGACGGGGTGCAGATCCCGCATACGCTCGAACTTGAGGAGCCGGCGTTCGCCTCGTTCACGATACGGCTCGGTTCGGTGAAGCACAACGTCAAGGCCGACGCCAAGTGGTTCAAGAAAACCAAGTGAGCGACCGGGGGAAGATTGTCTCGGGGATCGAGGCCGAGGGGCTGGTGGCCATCGTGCGCGTGCCCCGGCCTGAGTGGACGCTGCCGTTGGCCAAGGCCCTCGTCGCGGGCGGCGTCCGGGTGGTGGAGTTGACGATGAGCATCCCCAATGCGCTCGAGGCCGTCCGCACGCTTGACCGCGAACTCGGCGACGAAATCCTGCTCGGCGTCGGCACGGTGATCGACGACGACACCTGCCGGGCGGCGATCGACGCCGGGGCGAAGTACATCGTCAGTCCGGTCACCAAGCCGTCGCTTGTTGCGACGGCGCACGAGCTGGACCGTCCGGTGATGCTGGGCGCCTACACGCCGACCGAGGCGCAGGCGGCACACGAGGCCGGCTCAGATTTCATCAAGATATTCCCGGCCGACACGCTTGGCCCAGGCTACATCAAGTCGCTGCTCGTGCCGCTGCCGCACCTGAAAATCATCCCCACCGGCGGGGTGAACCTCGACACG
>QOAX01000264.1 GCA_003972865.1 Verrucomicrobiota bacterium
CATGGCCAGCGCCCCGGCGAAGTCGATGGCCTGCTTGGCCAGACCCTGCAGCGAGGCGGCCGGTGCGGAGTGAAACACCAGCAGCGGGACGCCGTGAAAATCATCGACCGCGGTGCGGGCGATCTGGGTGTTGAAAAAATCGGCGGCAAGCCACACCTCGACGCCCTCAAGTTCACAGGCGTTGATGACCTGCTCGATCCGGTCGAACTTGGTGTGGCCGGCGTTGATGAGGACGACGTTGGCAGAATGTTTGTGCATCTGGCGCAGGAGGCTGTCGATCGGCTTGCGGTCAATGTTGAACTGCAGCACAACGCGATAGCTCGTTTCGTTGGCGGCGTCGATGCGGCTGAGCATGTTTTGCGTTTCCTCCGGGGAACCAAGCAGGATGATTCGTTTCTGCAGGTCGGCACGGGTCATCCGGCGGCGCTTCCAATGCATCGTGGCCTCCTCCTTGGCCCAGGCCAATGCGATGCTGAGCAGGGCAAAAATCAGGATCACCGAGCGGGTCAACTGAATCTTGAAGACGAACATCACGGTGATGATGAGCAGGGTGATCAACAGGGAGGCCTTGACCAGCGGCCAGGTGGTCTGGGCGCGGCTCGGCCAGGCGGAACGCGCATAAAATCCCTGCGTGTCCAGAACGAAGGGAGCCACAAACAGGAGCAGGATGCTGATCCAGACGTACGCCCCCTCGAATGGCGCGATCTCAGCCGTGCCACCGAACACCTCGAATTGCATAACCTCGCGCAACCCGTGCGCCAGCCAGAGGCTGATGGCAAAAACCAAGCCGTCGAGCACCTTGTTGATGCTTGTCTGGATTTGTCGTTGGTTGCGAAGCATTTGGGTCAGGTGGCCCTGTACAACGGGGCCAAGGTTTGTATGCCTTGGCGAGTCGGGAAACAATCCCTAATCAGCCAAGGGCAGGGAGTTGGACAGGGCGGAACGGGGAGAATGTTCAATTCGGCCCGGCCGAAATCACCATTCTTCCTCGATTTTTTTGCCGAACAGGTGGTTTAGTTCCTCCTTCAGCCGCTCGACCGGCAGGCCGACCACGTTCGACACCGAGCCGGAGACTCGCTTGATGATCTTGTGTTTGTCCTGCTGGATGGCGTAGCCGCCGGCCTTGTCGAGCGGGTCGATCCCGTCCAGGTACTCGTCGATCTGCCCTTTTCTGAGAGGCAGGAAGGTGACGTTGGTGATCACCGAGAACACCTTGTTGATCTCGTCGTTGTGATAGATCAGCGAGACGCCGGTGGAAACCTGATGCGTGCGCCCCTGCAGCCGGGCCAACATGCGGCCAGCCTCCTCGATATGGGTTGGTTTGCCGAACAGTTCATCCTCGAGGTAAACGATGGTGTCAGCGGCAATCACCAGACATTCCGGGTGCAGCTCGGCGATCGGCTCGGCTTTGGTCTTGGCGTTGGCTTCGCAGAGGTCAGGGATGAAGTCGCTGGCTTCCATCACTTCCTCCGCGTGGCTGGGCACGACCTCGAACTCGATGTCCATTGAGGCGAGCAGCTCCGATCGTCTCGGGGACGTGGAGGCAAGGATTACAGGCGGTAAATTTTCCATGGACAGCCCGGTGCGGTGTCTGGGTCGAAAAGGGTTAGTCTACACGGTTTTTGCGTGATCGCAAGCATGGGCTGCTGCGATGAACCCGCTGAAAAGCGGATGCGGCTTGTTGGGCTTGCTTTTGAACTCGGGGTGAAACTGGCTGGCCACATAAAACGGGTGCTCGGTGAGTTCGACGATTTCAACCAGGTTCCCGTCCGGGGAGGTGCCGCTGAACATCATACCGGCCGCCTCGAACGGCTCGCGGTAGGCGTTGTTGAACTCGTAACGGTGCCTGTGCCGTTCGTGGATTTCCTCGGCTCCGTAAAGCCTGGTCACCAGCGAGTCCGGCTTGAGGATGCAGGGCTGCGAGCCAAGGCGCATGGTGCCGCCCTTGTCGGTGACGTTTTGCTGCTCGTCCAGCAGGGCAATGACCGGGTGGGCGGTGCCGGGGTCAAACTCGGCGGAGTGCGCGCCCTCAAGCTTGAGCACATTGCGGGCGAACTCGATGGTGGCAATCTGCATCCCAAGGCAAAGCCCGAGGTAGGGGATGTTGTTTTCGCGTGCGAACCGGGCCGCTAGGATTTTGCCCTCGGTGCCGCGCTCGCCGAAACCGCCCGGCACCAGGATGCCGCTGCAGCCCTTGAGTGCGTTGGCCGCCCCGTTTTCCTCGATATCCTCCGCATCAACCCGTTCGATCTCGACACCGCAATCGTTCGCCACGCCGCCGTGGATCACCGCCTCGTAAACCGACTTGTAGGCGTCCTGAAGCTCGACGTATTTGCCCACGACGCCGATGCGCACCCGGTGGCGCGGTGTGATGAGTTTGCGGATGATCTCCCTCCAGTGCGCCATGTCGGCCGGCTTGGTTTTTAGGCCAAGGCGTTCGCAGATCAGGTCGTCGAGCCCTTCGCGTTGCAGCATCAGCGGCACCTCGTAGATCGAGTGTTCCACGTCGATCTCCTCGATCACCGCCTCGTATGGCACGTTGCAGAAGAGGGAAAGCTTCTGGCGCAGCTCCTTGGTCAACGACTTTTCGCAGCGGCAAACCAGAACGTCCGGCGTGATGCCGATCTCGCGCAGCTTGGCCACGCCCTGCTGGGTCGGCTTGGTCTTGAGCTCGCCGGCGGCCTTGATGAACGGAACAAACGTGACGTGCAGGAACAGGACATTCCCCCGGCCGGCGCCAAGGGCGAACTCCCGGATCGCCTCGACGAAGGGCAGCCCCTCGATGTCGCCGATGGTGCCGCCAATCTCGGTGATCACCACGTCGGCCCCGGTCTTGTCGCCGATCTCCCGGATGCGGTTCTGGATTTCGTCGGTCACGTGCGGGATGACCTGCACGGTTTTGCCGAGGTAATCCCCGCGTCGTTCCTTGTCCAGCACGCTTTGGTAAACCTGGCCGCTGGTGAGGTTGTTGAAGCGGGTCAGCTTCGTGCCCGTGAAGCGCTCGTAGTGGCCAAGGTCGAGGTCGGTCTCCGCGCCGTCATCGAGCACGTACACTTCGCCGTGCTGGAACGGGCTCATCGTACCGGGGTCGACGTTCAGGTAGGGGTCAAACTTTTGCAGCGTGACCTTGAGGCCGCGATTTTCCAGCAGAGTGCCGATGGACGCCGCCGTCAATCCCTTGCCAAGGGAACTCACCACGCCGCCTGTTACAAAGATGTGCTTCACTGTTTTTTCGTCAAGATTTCGTGCACCCGCTGCAAATCCTCCGGGGTGTCGATGCCCACGCTGTCGTGGTCCACCACCGCAACGGCAATCGCGATGCCGTTTTCCAGCGCCCGCAGTTGCTCGAGTTTCTCCGCCCGCTCGAGGGGGGAAACCGGCTGGGCGACCAGTCGGAGCAGGGTCTCCCGGCGGTAGCCGTAAATGCCGAGGTGCTTCAAAAACGGAAACGCCGCCAACTGCTCTTCGCTGGGTGCGTCGGCGGCGTCACGCAGATACGGTATCGTATGCCGGGAGAAGTATAGCGCCTGGCCGGCGGCATTGACAACGACTTTCACCGCGTTGGGATTGTCGTGCTCGGCGGCGTCGGCGATTGGCACCGCGGCGGTGGACATTTCGTTGTCGTCGAGCAGCGCAGCCACCCGGTCGATCACGCCCGGGTCGATCATCGGCTCGTCGCCCTGTACATTCACGATGGCATCGAATTCGCAGCGCTTAGCCACCTCGGCCACGCGGTCGGAGCCGCTCGGGTGGTCGGCCCGGGTCATCTCGACCCGGCAGAACCTGGCCGCCACGTCGGCAATCCGCTGATCGTCGGTGGCCACGATCACCTCACTGAGCCGCTTGGCCAAGCGGCACCGGTCGGCGACGTGCTCGATGAGCGGTTTTCCGGCCAGCAATTCCAGCGGCTTGCCGGGAAACCGGGAGGAGCCGTAACGGGCGGGAATGATGCCTGCGATGTTCATTGTCAGTCGCCCGGCCGGGCCGCTTGGCCAAGCCGGGCATCCTTTGCGGACAGGGATGAATACCCCAAATCGTGGCCACCCGTCAAAGAGTTCCCTTTTTTTTGGAAAGAACCGGTTTTGAGTTCATTTGATGTGAATAAGTCCTGATTGCCACCCCCCCGCTGGGGTGCTTAAATGCGCCCGACCAATTGATGAATGCTCTGCTGGCAAACCCGCTGGAGCTTGCCACTCTTTCCGAGAAGGACAAGGCGGCGTTGGTTCGCCTGTTGTCCGATCCCGACCCCGGGGTGTTTCAGGCCATACGGCGGACCTTGGTCAACTGCGGCACCGATGCCCGGCCCTGGCTGAAGGCCGGACTCGGCAGCCGGGATCGGCTCGTCCGGAAACATTCATGGGAGATCCTCACACAGCTGGAGCGGAGTGCGGCCGACCGTGAGTTCATCGCCTTTTGCAACCGGGGCGGAGAGCAACTCAACCTAGAGAAAGGCGTTTGGTTGCTGACCCGTACCGCCTATCCCAACCTTGATCGGGAAACCTACCAGGCCCAGCTGGATGAGTTCGCATCGCGCGCGCGCAAGGTATGCGATCCCGGGCAAAGCCAGCCGGCCGCGCTGATGGCTGTCAACCGGGTTCTGTACCGAAAGGAACATTTCCGGGGCGACAAGACCAACTACTACGATCCGCAGAACAGTTATCTAAACCGGGTGATCGACCGCCGCCTGGGCAACCCGCTCAGCCTGTGCCTTGTGTATCTTTTCGTCGCGCGCCGGCTTGGCCTCCCGGTGACCGGCGTGGGGATGCCGGGTCATTTCATCCTCCGGTTGCAGTCCCCGGCGTTCACCATTTATGTGGATGCATTCAACGGGGGCAATTTTTTAACCCACTCCGATTGCGCCACCCGGCTCAAGCGGTGCGGGTACGGCATTGATGGCGGCTTCCTTTCCACGACGACCCCGCGCCGAACCCTGATGCGCATCTGTTCCAACCTGCATCAAATCTACCAAAAGAGCCGGCATCTCGGGGAGCGGGATCGCATCCAGAAATACCTCATCAAGCTGGCCTATTGATGTGCCGCTCGGCCAATCGCTTGGCCAAGAGCAAAGCGGGGGAGCAGTCAGTCCGTCCTGGCCAGGGGAACCGGCTCGGGAGCAAAGCTGGATTGGAAACCGATCGCCGTGTAGTTAACCAGATTCTGGATGATCCAGTCGGCGCTGCCGCCCATGTCCCCCTCGTCGTTGAACCAGTCGATCTGGTCCATCAGCGTGATGGTCATCACCACCGTCCCCCCGAGGAACGCCCACTTCCAGTTGAGTTCCTCGTCGGTTTTATCCGGGAGCGACCGCTTCAGCTCCTTTTGAAACGCCGCCAGCGAATCGCCCAGGTGCTTTTTCATCAACTGGTGGTAGGTGAAGTTCGGCTCCATCCGCAGCCAGGCGAACAGCTTGAGAAAATCCGCGCCCCCATCGTCGGCATTATCGCGAAGCCGGATGAACGGTTCGACGTAAGCCCGGATGATGTCATCCATGGCAATGGGCTGGCCGCCGGTTTCGAGCGCGTATTTCCCGAGCAGATTCAACCGGGCCCGGTTGATCGGCACGAGCCGCCGCTCCAGGATGGCGTCGAGCAGTCCATCCTTGTTTTTGAAATAATAATGAACCATGGCCATGTTGACATTCGCCGCCTTCATCACTTCGCGCAACGACGTGGCCGACACGCCGTTTTGGCCAAACAACCTCTCGGCGGTGTCCAGCAGCAAAATGCGGGTTTTTCCCCCCTTATTCAGGCCATTGCCTTTGTCAGCCATTCGAAAAACAGTCAACTGACTAACTCAAAAAAGCCGAAATGTCACATTTTTTTTCAAAAAAAAACGAGAAAATTAATTGACACGAATTAATCAGTTGATAGATTTTTCAACTCGCCGCCTTGTATCGGCGTTTGTGCCGGGTGTCGAGGGCGGGCAACTCTTGAATGATTAGCGAGTAATATCATGGTTTTGAGCCGACAAAGGCGAAGGGCATTTGGCGTGGCAGTGTCACTGTTCTGCCTGTGCTCCGGCTTGGCGAAGGCCCAGTTTTTTCAGGAACCGGCGGTTTGGAAGGGAACCGACACCATCGGCAGGGAAGTCGTCCTTTATGTCTCCCCGGAGGGCCGGTTCTTTTCGCGGTACCCGTTGCTGACATCCGCTGGGGGTGACGGTCACGGTGTCTGGTCGATCGATCCCGCCGATAGCACGATCCGGTTTCGTTCCCTGTCGAGCGCGGACACAGCCTTCCCATTGGATCTCATTTCCCGGAGGTACACCCTGGGCAAGGGGCAGGAGGGTGCCATCGTCCTGACAGCGGGGGACACCGGGCATCAGTTGACCCTCAAGCCAACCGATGACTCACCGGCCTTTTTGCCCGAGGAGCTGATCGAGTACTCCAT
>QOAX01000263.1 GCA_003972865.1 Verrucomicrobiota bacterium
CACGCGCTTGGCCAAGCTGTCGGCGATCATCGCCGCAGACGGCGTCTCGATCATCACCCCGATCTCGAGCGCCTCGGCGAACGCCACGCCCTCGGCGCGAAGCTGCCCGCGGCATTCGTCGAGCAGCACGTTGGCGGCCTCGAGTTCCTCCACGCCGGAGACCATCGGGTACATGATTTTCAGGTCACCAAAGGCGCTCGCCCGCAGGATGGCGCGGAGCTGCGTGCGGAACAGGTCCTTCTCCTCGAGGCACAGCCGGATGGCGCGCCAGCCGAGGAACGGGTTCATCTCCGCCGCCACGTTCACGTGCGAGAGCAGCTTGTCGCCGCCGAGATCGAGCGTGCGGATGATCACCGGATCCGGCGCGAGCGACTCGGTCACCTGGCGGTATGCTGCAAACTGTTCCTCCTCGTCCGGAAGGTCGCTGCGGTTGATGAACAAAAACTCGGTGCGGAAAAGACCGACGCCGGTCGCGCCGCATTGCAGGACACTCTCGACATCGGCCGCACGCTCGATGTTGGACGAGAGGATGATCCGGTGGCCGTCCCTCGTCTCGGCCGCTTCGTCGTGGATAACCTCGAGGCTCTCCTCGATCGAGGTCTGCCGCTCGACCAGTTGGCCATACTCGAAGAGCGTCTGCTCCGACGGCTCGATGACGACGAAACCGTTGAAGCCGTCGAGCAGCACCGACTGGCCGGTGTGCAACTCGCTGATCGCCTCGCCCAGCCCCAGCACCGCCGGGATGCGCAGCGACCGCGCGAGAATGGCCGTGTGCGACGTGCGGCTGCCGACTTCCGTGACGAACCCCAGCACCATCGCCGGATCCATCATTGCCGTGTCGGAGGGCGTCAGGTCGTGGGCCACCACGATGCACGGCTCAGTCAGGTCGGCGAGGCCGGCGCATGCCGGCTGGCCTGTCAGGTTGGCCAGCACACGCTGCGTCACGTCGCGGATGTCTGCCGCGCGTTCGCTGAGGTAGGCGTCGTCCACCTTGGCCAGGGCCTCGGCGTACTTCTCCGATGCCTGAAAAAACGCGAACTCAACCGAAACCAGGTCCTCCCGAATGAATCTCGACACCTCTTCGAGCAGCATCGGGTCCTCCAGCACGAGCAGGTGTGAGTCGAAAATCAGCGCCTCCTTGGCACCCATCGCATCGCGCAGCCGCCCCTGCAAGGTGAGGATTTGTCGGCGCGTCTCCGCCAAGGACACCTGAAGCCGATCCTCCTCCCCGGCCAGGTCGGACTTGGCGATGTCGCACTTCGCCGGGTCGATCCGCATGCGGTTCAACATCACGACACGGTTGCGGCTCACCCCCTGCGACACGGGGATGCCTCGCAGCATTTTCTCACCAGTTTTGCGCCGATCCAGCACGCGCGGGAGGGTAATCGAGGCTCCGAACTCGGGAAAGGCATTTAAGGGAAACGGTTCACCGGCGCCGCCGCCGGCATCCTCTGCGGCTTGATTGCAGTTGGTTTTCGGGGAAAACTGGGCCATCGGCCTACGCCGCCCCGCCATGCCCGACACCTCCAACATCCCCTCCGACAGCCTCAAGGCCGGCGCGCTCGGCTTGGCCAGGCGCCTGGCCAAGGCCGGGTTTCAGGTGTTTTGGGTCGGGGGCTGCGTGCGCGACGCCCGGCTTGGCCAAGCGCCGACCGACTACGACATCGCCACCGACGCCACGCCGGATGAGATCGAGCACCTGTTCCGTAAAACCATCCCTGTCGGCAAACAGTTCGGCGTGATCATGGTGCTCGAGGCCGGCCACGAATATCAGGTGGCTACCTTCCGCGCCGAGGGCGACTACGCCGACGGCCGACGACCCGGCAGCGTCCGCTTCACCGACGCACGCGAGGATGCCCTGCGGCGCGACTTCACCATCAACGGCCTGTTTTACGATCCGCTCGCCGACGAGTTGCACGACTGGGTCGGCGGCCAGGCAGACCTCGAGGCCCGGCGCATCCGCACCATCGGCGATCCGGCGGAGCGCTTTGGCGAGGACCGGCTGCGCCTGCTCCGCGCCGTGCGCTTCGCTGTGCAGCTTGGGTTCGAGATCGAGCCGGCGACGTTCGCCGTCGTGCAGCAACACGCCGCCGCCATCCGCGAAGTGAGTGCCGAGCGAATTCGCGACGAGCTGCTAAAACTGTTCCGGCCGCTGCACGCCGCGCGCGGACTCGACCTGCTGCACGAGAGCCGGCTGCTGCCCGAGGTGTTGCCGGAGCTGGCCGCCACCATCGGCTGCGAGCAACCGCCTGAGTATCATCCCGAGGGCGATGTGTTCACTCACATTCGCCTCATGCTCAGCCACCTGCCGGCCGACGCCGGCACGACGCTTATTTGGTCAGTACTGATGCACGATATCGCCAAGCCGGCCACCCTCAGCCGCGACGGAGGGCGCATTCGTTTTTTGGGGCACGAAAAAGTCGGCGCAACCATGGCGCTGGAAATCATGAACCGCCTGCGCTTCCCCAAGGCCGAGAGCGCTGCGGTGAAAACCAGCGTGCGCCATCACATGCAGTTGAAGGACGCGCAACAGATGCGCCCCGCCACGTTGCGCAAACTGTTCCTCCGCCCGACCTTCCCGGTCGAGTTGGCGCTGCACCGGCTCGACAGCCTCGCCTCCTCCGGCAAGCTCGACAACTTCGAGTTTTTGGAGGCAAAGCTCGGTGAGTTCCAAGACCAGCCGGAGTTGCAAAAACCGCTGGTCGATGGCGGCGACCTGATCGCGCTTGGCCAAGTGCCGGGGGCGGAACTGGGCAGGCTGCTCAGCGACATCCGCGACCGCCAACTCGCCGGCGAACTCACCACCCGCGAAAAAGCCCTCGCCTGGGCCCGCGAGGTGCTAGGCTAAACTCCGCGGTTCCCTAAACCGACAGTGGTTTTTTCCAGATCGGCACTTTTTTCTTCATCTCGTCGATGAGGAATTGGCAGGCGTCGAATGCCTCCGGCCGGTGCGGCGCGACCACTTCCACCCACAGCGATGGCTCGTTCACCGGCACCACGCCGATGCGATGAATCAGGCGCACCGACTCCACCGGCCAACGCTTTTCGATGGCGTCGAAAATCAGGCCGAATTGGTGGCGGGCCATTTGCTCGTGGGCTTCATAATCGATCGCCGTGATTGGTGCATCGCCCTCGCTCCCGCGCACCACGCCCAAAAAACAGATGACCGCTCCCATGCCGTCACCCATCTCTCGGCGCTTGGCCAAGGCCGCCTCGTCGATCGCGTCAGTCGAAATGGTCAGCTCCATCTTCATCAGTCAACCTCCCTGCACCGGCGGGAAAAACGAAACCTCATCGCCGTCACTGAGCACAAAATCGTCATCCTGATAATTCACTCCGACGGCTTTGAGCGTGCTGTTTTTTGCCTCTGCAAGTTTCGGAAATTGTTCGCAGACCCGTTCGTGTAGCTTGGCCAGTGTGGTTCCGTTTTCGATTTCGATCTCCGTTTTTTTGCAACCGGCAAAGTCGGCGAAGTAAGACCAGAATTGAACGGCGATAATCATCTGCTCACTACTCACAGCTCGCCGCTCACTGCCATTTTTTTCAGTACGCCGATGTGCGGGAGGTTGCGGTATTTTTCCGCGTAATCAAGGCCGTAGCCGACGACGAATTCGTCCGGGATTTCGAAGCCGACGTAGTCGGCGGGGATTTCATATTCGCGGCGCGCTTTTTTGGAGAGCAACACGCAGGTGCGGACCTGGCGCGGGGCCATTCCTTCGAGTTTGTCGATGACGGCTCGGAGCGTTTTGCCGGTGTCGAGGATGTCGTCCACGAGCAGCACGTCTCGCCCGGCGACGTCGAGTTTCAATTCCTTGGTGAACACCAGTTCACGCGACTCGGTGCCGTCGCGGTAGCTCGACACGCCGATGAAGTCGAGCCGCAGTGGTAGGTCGATTTCACGCACGATGTCGGCCAGGAACATTAGTGTCCCGGTGAGCAACCCGACCACCACGAGGTCGCACCCGGCGAAGTCCGACTGCACTTGCGCCGCCAACTCCCCGACGCGCCGCCGGATTTCCTCCTCGGAAACCAGCACCTTGGCGATGTCTGTGCTGGGATCGCTCATGGGGCGGGTGACGGCCTTAAATGTGTCTCGAGTCGGTCTCGTCCTTCTCGATGTAGCCGCTGTCTTGTCGCTGGAAGTTGACCTCGTTTTTCTTCACGTATGCCGCGAAGACATCATCGGCGCTCATGCCGAGTACCTGCGCTAGGCTGATGAGGAAATGGAACAAATCGACAACCTCGACACGAGCGTTTTGCTCGTCAAGTTTCTGGTATTTGGCCCACCACTTCCACGGCACGCTGTCGGTCAATTCGGCGATTTCCTGGCTCATGGCACGGCAGTAGTTGAGCACCCACTCGGTTTTCTGCTGGTCGCTCATCCTGTCGGTCTGCACGCCGATTCGCTCATTGAGTGACTTTTGCATTCGAAAGAGTTCACGTAATCGATCCGGCTGGTCCACGTGCCGACTCTCCGTGTTCAACCCCCGACAAATCAAGGTTTTTTGAAGAAATCTCGATGAGACAGCGCTTTACTTGGCCAAGCGAGGTAGTCTGCCAAACTAATTGGAAGTTGCCGGTGGCCTCGGCGAAAACTGCATCACGACATGCACCCGGCGATTTGTCTTGAAGAAACGGGGCTTCAAACGGACGATGCCGGTGATCCGGTGTTACGTTTTTATCACGGCAACAGTAACTTACCCCGCCCTTCGTCCGTATGATCATGGTTGTCGGTTCAATGCATCGCACATTTCGATTTTTGACGCTTATGGCGCTGGTTTGCCTTGCGCTTGACCAAGCGCAGGCAGGTACATTGAAGGAGGCGCGCGAACTGTATGCCACCGGCGAGTACGCCAAGGCCATCAAGGCCAGCGAGGAGGCCATCGCCGCCAACGAGTACGACAGCGGCTGGCGGTTGTTGCTGCTCCGGGGGCAGCTGGCCACCGGCGCGTATCCCGAGGCCAAGCGGTTTGCCACCCAATTGCTGGAGGATTACCGCTACCGTTACAACGCCGAGGCGCTTTGGTTGTTTCATCTTGCCTACGAGGCCAACGGCGACACCGAGCAGGCCGGCCAGATGCTGCAGATCATCATGCAGTTCCTCAATGGCCAACGCGGCATCAGCGACGAGAACACGCTTGTCTTCATCGGGCGCGCGCTGCTCAAGGCCGCCGTTTCCGACCCCAAGCAAGTTAAGGAGAACCTGTTCGACCGCGTGCTCCAGTCGAGCCCCAACAATCGCGAGGCACTGCTGGCGGTCGGCGAACTGGCCCTAGCCAAGCGCGATTTCAAGCTGGCCGGCAGCACGTTCACTAGGGCGATCGGCCATTATCCGGAGGACGCTGACCTGCTGTTCGGGCTGGCCAAAGCCTACGCCGAGAGCGACCCGTCGCAGATGGAGGAACCGCTGCACACGGCGATGTTCACCAACCCCGACCACGTCCCGTCGCTGCTGTTACAGGCGCACAACCAGGCCGACGCCGAGCAGTATGACGCGGCCAACGGCATCCTGAAGGCCATCTTCAAAATCAACCCGCACCACGCCGGGAGCTGGGCTTTGCAGTCCGCGCTCCACACCGTTCGCAACGAGCCGGACAAAGCCAAGTCGGCGCGGGCGAGCGGCCTGAAATACTGGAAGACCAACCCGCTGGTGGATCACGAGATCGGCAAAAAGCTCTCGTCAAAATACCTCTTCACCGAGGGCGCGGCGCATCAGCGGAAGGCATTGGCTTTCAGTAAGGATTATATTCCGGCCAAGACGCAACTCGCGCAGGATCTGCTGCGGCTTGGCCGGGAGGAGGAGGGATGGAAACTGGCCGAGGAGGCGCACGAGGCCGACGGCTATGACGTGATCACGTTCAACCTGCTCACGCTGCATGACTCGCTGAAAAAGTACGTGACGATCGACCGCAACGGGTTCCTGCTGCGGATGACCCGCGACGAGGCGGCGCTGTACGGCGACGAGGCGATCGACCTGCTCACCGAGGCCCGCGGGTTGTTCTCGAAAAAGTATGACACGCAAATCGAAGGCCCGGTGATCGTTGAGATTTTCCCCGAGAAAAAGGATTTCGCCGTGCGGACGTTTGGCATCCCGGGCGGCGACGGTTACATGGGGGTCTGCTTCGGCAGACTGATCACCGCCAACAGGGGAATCAGGTAAACTATCGCATTAACCTGGTTCGCGAACAGAAGTGAAACAGACATGTCGATGTGCCTTTTCTGGTTTATGTTAAAATAGGGAAATTGGCGTGGGTGGGTGTTTATGTTGTTGCGGGTGAAGGCTCTTTGTCGGAGGAGGGCTTTTCTTCCTCCTCGTCTCCCCGCCCGTAGGCAGGGCCTTCAAACGCGTCCCAGATCGCCAGCAGGTTCATGCACATCAGCAGGACCAG
>QOAX01000268.1 GCA_003972865.1 Verrucomicrobiota bacterium
CGTTGCGGGCGCTCTCGGCCAAGTTCGGCGGCTGCTGGGGGTGTTGAAGGGCCAACACACGCTGATCGGGCACGCCGAGGGCGCGGTTTTTGTGAATCCCACCGGCAACCCTGCGCTTGGCCAAGGCGGCAGCGGCGACCTGCTGGCCGGCTATCTGGCCGGGTTGTTGGCCCAGCCGTTGTTGCGCGAAGACATCGGCCGGACGATCCGCTATGCCGCCTGGCAGCACGGCGCTGCGGCGGACGAACTGGCAGCCCAAGCACCAAACTGGGTGGTGGAGGACTTGGCCAAGCGGATTGGGGCCGTGCAGGCGTAAGCCCAAAAAGCCTTTTTGAATGCCTTTACGATCAAAAATAATTGGCATACCCTCGCCTTTCGTTCTGTCGTGCAGTCCGAGCTGCCAGAGTTGATTTTAGCGGTCCAATGAAAAGTGATATTCATCAAACAAAAAGCATTCTCCTGATCACCCTCGCTTCGGGGTTGATGTTACTGCCCGGTTGCTCCCAGCAGGACACCGAGCCGCAGGTCGAGAAGACAGCCGAACCCAAAATCCAGTTGCCGGACGGAGCGGACAGTGTGGTTTTGATCCCGGTCAAGCTCTTGGAGGATGAAGATCCCAAGCTATTGTGGGAAATGCTTCCGCCCTCATACCAAACGGACGTTACAAACCTGATCCATGACTTTGTAAACAACATGGACCAGCAGATTTGGGACAAGCTGTTTGAATTGCTGGAACAGGCCGGACTCCTGTTAAATGAAAAACAGGATCTGATCACTGCCATGATTGAGGAAAGTCTGGGTGGAACGGGTGCGTCACCGGAGGAGATGCAACAATCGCTCGAGATGATGGGGGAGATGTTAAAAACCCTGGTCGAGAGCGATCTGGGCAAACACGCAAAAGCCAAGAGCATGGACCCGGGCAAGTTTCTGGATGAAACCGGCAAGGCACTATTCAAGTTAATTGCCGAAACCTCCAAGCTTGAAGAGGGCGATCCGTGGAACACGGAAATCAAGGCCAAGCTAAAGGACATCAAGGTGGAGGTGATTTCTCAGGAGGGCGACACCGCCACAATCAGCGTGAGCGGCATGCCTGATCTACCCGACATCGATGAGTTAACCGCCCAATTGCCGGGTTTTGATGATTCTGAGGTGCCGGGACTGTCCATGCTCAAGAACGGCGAGCAAGAGGTCGTCAAGGTCGAGGGTAAATGGATCCCAAAAGCAATGGCGGATGGCTGGAAGGAAACCATAACTGGGGCCAGCGAAATGATTAATACCGACCTTAAGGATTTGCTCGGGCCGGAAGAGAAAAAACAGGTCATGAATATTATGAACGCCGTTCAGATGGGGATGGCCGGCGCAACCAAGGCCAAAACCCAGGAAGAACTGCAAATGGCAATGATGCAGGCAGTGATGGGAGCTTTAATGTCTGCCGGCGGGGGTGAAGACGGGGGTCTCTTCCAAGATGGATTGGATGAATTGGGATTGCCGGGTCTCGGCGACCAAGACGAGGAGAATAAATAATCACCACTATTCAATTAATCAGTTTAACTAGACAACACTAGGAACCATGAACGAATCTAGAGTAATACTTTTGGCAATGGCTTTAGGGCTTTTTATTCCAAGTAGCTTCGCCCAACAGGAAGACAAACCAATAAGTGAACAGATTCTCGGCACTTGGAAACATCAAACAGATCCAGCATCCATCACATTCCAAGCCGGCGGAAAAGGTCGTGTGAGTTTCGGAGGAGGACAATTTGGTGTTGATATAACCTGGGAATTGTTGGGAACAAACAAATTGTCAATGACAATAAAAAATCCTGGCACAGGCCAAGTTGAAACCGAGGTTGTGACTTTAGAGATTGCCGGGGACACGGTGACGACTATTGATGAACAGGGCGAAAAAGACATCTATAAAAGAAAAACGGGCAAAGCTCCTGATATCTCTATCTTCGAAGCAGCTGTGACCGGGAATCTTGAAGAGATCAAACAACACATTGAAGCCGGTACGGATTTGAACCAGATAGACCCAAATCCCGTTGGTTCAAAAGGCGGCGTCCTAAATGCAGCCGCAGCGTTTGGACATACAGAAGTGGCCATAGCCCTGATCGAGGGTGGAGCCGATGTAAACCAGAGGGACAAGGATGGAAACACTCCCCTCCACACAGCTGCATTTTTTTGTTATCCGGAAATCGTTCAAGCTTTGTTGGACAACGGGGCAGACAAGAGTATCCGAGAGGGAAATCCTCCAATGACAGCCCTTGACGGCGTGGAAATACCATGGGCGCAAGCCAAGGGAATCTATGATTTACTTGATGGTATTTTATTTAAACCCGCCGGCAAGCCGTTGGATCACAATCGAATCCAGAAAACCAGGCCGCAGGTTGCTGCAATCATTCGTAAAGCGGGAAGTGCCAAGGCGCGTCAACTGGCCGGAGATGGAATCAGCCTGACCAATGGCGACATTTTAAATGGCGAAGTGGCGGATGTGGACCAGAACGGCATTGTTGTGCGGGTGAAGATCGGTGGCTTCGCGCGGCGGGCCAACTGGATGCAGTTGACCCAGGAAAGCCTCAAGAAAATCAAGCGCCTGGGTGAGACGGATCCCAAACGCTATGGGGTGCGGATTAAAGGTCAATGGGTCGGCGCCGACCAATTCGCCGAGCCATTCATCGAGCCGGATGAATCTGAAATGGAAAGGAACCTTCCGCCGGGGCCGGTCAGGGGCCTGGTCGAGCCGGATGTGCCGTCGAGCGTGCAGGTCACCTCCAAGATGGCGGCCTACGGCAGCGGGGGCGGCATCGGCCTGCTGGTGGCCATTGCCATTGGGAGCATGGTGGCCGGGCTTGGCGTGGCGGCATTCCGGGAATCCAACGCGCTGCTGGCGGCGGGCGTCTCGCTTGTCCTGCCGGTCGTTGGCCCGATCCTGATCCTCGTGAAACCCAAGGTCGAGTACGAGGACGACGAGGAGGATGAATACGAATACGAGGAGGCCGAGGCGCCGGCAGGGGCCACCATGACCGACACCGGCGGCGGAGCCGTGGCCGGAATGTTGCCGGAGGCCAAGAAGATGAGCTTCGCGCAGGCGGGCCCAAAGCAATCCGGGCTCGAGCCACAGACCTGGACACGCGGCGACACGCGGTTCGACCGGTCATTTTTTCAGAGCAATTTCCCGAACTATTTCAAGGTGGCGCTCGGCGCGGCAGAGCGTGACATGGTGCTAGCCGTCAAGACCGGCAAGCGCGAATACGTCGGCCAGCGCATCAAGCGCATCTCGGGGACAGACATACACATGGAGTTGCTCAACGGCAAGGAGCAGAAAATCTCCTTCAGCGAAATTGGCACGGTTGATTTGCGTGCAAAATAGAAACCCAGCCCAGTCACACCGCCCGGCCAAGCGCAGCTTGGCCATCCCGTTTTTCCGATGAAACTTCGCACGATACTTTTGTTTGGTTCACCCGGCGCCGGTAAAGGCACGCAGGGGACGATCCTTGGCAGCATCCCCACCTACCTGCACGTCTCCAGCGGCGACCTCTTCCGCAACTTGCGGGTGCAGAACCCGATTGGCCAAACCTTCCTCAACTACGCCAGTAAGGGGCAGCTTGTCCCCGACGAGCCCACCATCAAACTCTGGCATGATGACATCGAGAACAGGATCCACAACGGAACCTTCAATCCCGAGACCGACACATTGCTGCTCGACGGCATTCCCCGCAACGCCGCCCAGGCCGAACTCCTCGACGACACCCTCAACGTCATCGGCGTGCTGAATCTTTTCTGCAAGGATCTCGACATCATGGTCGAGCGGCTTCAGGCCCGGGCCCTGCGCGAAAACCGGCTCGACGATGCCAACCTCGACACCATCCGAAACCGGCTCGAGGTGTACGAGGCCGAGACTCGGCCGGTGCTCGACCATTACGGCGACGGCCTCGTTCACACGATCGACTCCACCCAGACACCGGTGCGCGTCCTGCGCGATGTGCTCGAGGTGCTGGCCAAGCTCGAGACTTAACCCCGCCCCACCGCCGTGACCCAGCCGCTGCGAGTTGTGTTCATGGGAACGGCGGACTTCGCCTGTCCCAGCCTCGCCTCGCTCGATGACACACGCGGCATCGAGGTCGCCGGCGTTGTGACCCAGCCCGACCGGCCCAAGGGCCGCCAACTCATCCCCCACCCGCCGGCGGTCAAGCTCGAGGCCGAGTCGCGCCACCTCCCCGTCCACCAGCCGGAACGGTTACGCAGTGACATTAAGTATCTCGAACAACTCGCGCCCGGCCTGATCGTCGTCGCCGCCTACGGCCAGATTCTCCCGCAGGTCGTCCTCGACCTTCCGCCGCACGGCTGCCTCAACGTCCACGGCTCACTGCTACCGGCCTACCGAGGCGCGGCGCCAATCCAGCACGCCATCCTCGACGGCCAGGCGGAGACCGGCATCACCATCATGCAGATGGACGCCGGCCTCGACACCGGCGCGATGCTCAGCAAAGCCGCCACACCGATCGAGCCGACCGACAACGCGCAGACGCTGCACGACCGCCTGGCCAAGCTCGGCGCCGAACTGCTGCTCGAGACGATCCCCCGCCACGTCGCCGGAGAGATCACGCCCGAGCCGCAGGATGAAACCCGAGCCACCCACGCCGCCAAGATCACCCGAGAGATGGGCCGCATCGACTGGTCGCAACCGGCGACACAACTATGGAACCAGGCGCGGGCCTTTACACCCTGGCCCGGCGTGTTCACCCGCCTCGACGGCAGGCTGCTCAAGCTGCTCGAGGTCGAGCCAGCGGACACCAATTGCCCCGGGCCGGGCGTTGTTGGCCAAGCCGACGCCGACGGCATCCTCGTCGGTTGCGGCGACGGGGCGCTCCGCATCATGCGACTACAAAAAGAGGGAGCCAGGCGCCTGACCGCCGCCGAGTTCCTCGCCGGCACCCCGCTGCCGGTTGGCGCGCAACTGGGCTGAAAAAAAGCCGCTTGGCCAAGCGTGGCTTTTAGCGGAACATTGCGGGCGTGGAAAAGGTTACCACAACAACCCTGCCGGACGCCAACGGACGCTTTGGTGAATACGGCGGGCGGTACGTCCCCGAGACGCTCATGCACCCGCTGCAAGAGCTGGAGGACGAGTATTTTCGCGCGCAGAACGATCCCGAGTTTCAAAACGAGCTGCAATATTATCTGCGCGAATTCTGCGGACGCCCCACGCCGCTCTACCACGCTGAGCGACTGACCCGCGACCTCGGCGGCGCAAAAATCTACCTCAAGCGCGAAGACCTGCTGCATACCGGCGCGCACAAAATTAACAACGCCATGGGCCAAATCCTGCTGGCCAGGCGGATGGGCAAGACGCGCATCATTGCTGAGACCGGCGCGGGGCAGCACGGCGTCGCCACCGCCACCGTCGCTGCGATGTTCGGACTTGAGTGCGTCATCTACATGGGCGCAGTCGATTGCAAGCGACAGGCGCTGAATGTCTTTCGCATGCGCATGCTCGGCGCGGAAGTCGTGTCGGTCGAGGCCGGCCAAAAGACGCTCAAGGAGGCGGTCAACGAGGCGATGCGCGACTGGGTCACCAACGTCCGGTGCACCCACTACATTCTCGGCACCGCCTACGGCGCGCACCCGTACCCGGTGATGGTGCGCAACTTCCAGCGCGTGATCGGTGACGAGGCGCGCCGCCAGATTCTCGAGCAGGAGAAACGCCTGCCGGACCACCTCATCGCCTGCGTCGGCGGCGGCTCAAACGCGATCGGCCTGTTTTACCCGTTCCTCGGCGACACGGCGGTGGCGATGACCGGCGTCGAGGCCGGCGGCGAGGGCATCATCGACGGCAAACACGCCGCTCGATTCCAGGGCGGCGGACTCGGTGTGCTGCAGGGCACGCGCTCGTTTGTGCTGCAGGATGAGGACGGCCAAATCCAACTCACGCACAGCGTCTCCGCCGGGCTGGACTACGCCGCCGTCGGCCCGGAGCACGCTTGGCTGCGCGACGCGGACCGCGTCCAATACACCTACGCCACCGACGCCGAGGCGCTGGCGGCATTCCAGCAGTTGGCCAAGCTCGAGGGCATCATCCCGGCGCTCGAGTCGAGCCACGCCATCGCCGAGGTCATCAAGGCCGCGCCGAAGATGAGCGCCGACCAAATTATCATCGTCAACCTCTCCGGCCGGGGCGACAAGGACGTCGCACAAGTCGCCGAGATGGGCATCCTCTGACGCGCTTGGCCATGCGCCTGGCTTATCCACGATGAACGAGGCGGAGGAAATGCGGGTGGACAAATGGTTGTTCGCCGTGCGCCTGTTCAAGACGCGCGGCCAGGCGACGGAAGCCTGCCGCAGCGGCAAGGTTCGCCTCAACGACTCCCCGGCCAAGGCC
>QOAX01000180.1 GCA_003972865.1 Verrucomicrobiota bacterium
GGGCCTGGTGATCACCAAGCCCTAGTGGAGATGATCGAGCGCATCGTCAGTGACGTGCAGCGCCGTCAGAGGGAGGAGTGACAGCATGCCAGAGTGTCGAGGCTGCGGAGTGAGCAGCAGACGCAAGTGGTGCGAGATCTGCGATATCGTCGTGCCGCACATCACCGGACAGGACTCCAACATGATCGAAGGTCTCGCGGCGGTGGAGCATACTCGGCATGAACTCGGACAGCCTGACACCAGACCGAATCGAATCTGGTCTGCCATTCGAAGGCTGGACAGCTCGGAGGCAGAGTGGGCGATGAGTGCTCGACCAAACAACAGCATCACGAGGATCAGCGGAGCCCCTCCAGAATGGGAGATAGATGACGAAGACCAGATAATCATGGATTCTGGCTCCATCAGGCATTCCAGCACCGCCCGGCTGAGGAGGCTCCAGAACGGTGGTATCCTACCTGATGGCAGCCACCTCTCGTGGGCCGACGGTAGGTTCTACCTCGACGGCATCCCGCTGGATGTCCCATACCATGGACTCCGCAAGATGATGAGGAGAGTCCGCGGTATCCAAAACGTCGATTGGAAGAAGCTCTTGTTGTCAGTTAGCCTCGCTTGCACGAAGCACCAGACCAGACGCGAACTGCGCACCGGTCAACACGGCCATCAGACAACCATTCACCCGGCCGCCATGATGAGATTGAACGGAGACACGAGGAGGACCCCTGACTTCATGAGAGGGCTCGGCCTGCCCCCATGGGGCCTTCCCACCGAGCGGAGCAGATACAACCCCGATTGGTTCAGAGGAGCCTCTTGGATGGATGAGTGGGATTCACTGGGGCCGTTGGACATACGTGACATAGACGATATGATGATCCCGATGGCCCTGTACATCAAGAACGGCCGCCTTCAGCTTCGCGTCAGGCGGAACAGAGGCTGGAAGAGGCTCGAAGTGGAGTCCCATCCCGAAGTCTGGGCCAAGTTGTGCACTTGGTCGCTCTCACCAGCGAGGAGCAACGGCCACCAGAGGCTGCGATGCCTGCAGCAGAGTCTGTTTGCTGACACCGAGATTGCCCTGATCTCCAAGGAAGACAGGCGGGGCATCGGCATGCTCAGCGGAATCGTTCGGGAGAACGACAACGTCAGCATCCACCGCAGATCCGGTGGATTCGTAGTCAAAGGCACATCCGGGGCGATGTACAGTGTAGTCCCTGGTGTCGGTGGCCACAACACGAGATTCGTAGTCAACGGCATCGGACACGAGGCAGGACGTCGGGCTCGCCCAGGGCGTGGTGCCCCCCCATGGCATCGAGACAGGAATTCGCTGTGTATCGTCGAGAGCCACGAGCTTCGCCGCCTTGTGATCGGTGACGCCCTGAGCAGTATCATCCTAGCACTGCTAGACGACTTGAAGTCACAGCAGTACATCGACACCCTGCGAGGCTACATCCACGAGGTCACTCCTAGGACCGTAGACCCACAGGTAGCCGCGGTCAGGCAGGCGGAGAACCTGCGGTTCCGCCTTCGTAACAATCTAGCCGAGCACAGGACTCGAAGGTACACGTTATTGTTCCCGCAGCTCTGGGGGGTCATGCTGAGATGCCCTCTGGGTGAGCGGATGACCTTCACAGCCATGAGGAGAGGACATCCGAATGTGAGTTTCGATGGCTGTGAGACCGCGTTCGCGACTGATGGTCGACTCGAGCGGAATGTGATCTACCAGATGCTGGCAGCCTCGGGTTGGCAGCGAGACCGTCACGAGGAAGGAGTTCGCAGGACGCAGAGGATCTACATCAGGATCGGTACCGGCCCGGAGAACCTCGCGAACCACGTCGAGGAGTTCGCTGGAATGCTGGAGCCGGTGCTGACCGTCAATCAGCGAGTCAGGCTCGTGGCCAATCCGGTCTGGTCGTACTTCGAGAGGGTGAACCCGGGGATCCGCGCCCTCCTGCCTGGGACAGACCAGCGTCTTGACTAGGCCTCTTCCTCGAAGTCGCCCTCTCTGGCCTGTGAGCCGATTCGGTCCAGGAATGCGTCTAGGTTGTACACCGGGTAGTTTCGATGCAGTTCCCTGACACTCTGCGGCGAGAGCCCTAGGTCCAGCATCGCCATCATGATTGCTCGACCCGCTATCTCACCGGCGGGGTGGTTGGTCCACGGCTCGGGGTGCTCCGGATGACTCATCTCGTCTCCATCCATCACAGGCTCGCCCATGCTCCTGATGATCTCGACGGCACGGGCGTACACCGATGATGCCACCACCTGTCCCTCTTGGCCGGCTAGGTGGTCTCTGTAGATCGAAAGCGGATGCCTGATGTCACGGGCTCTGGCCACGACTGCGTCGTGGTCTCTGTTGCTAAGACTGCTTACCTCTCCTCGAACAAGCAGCCCCAGCATCTTCTTGACGGCGAGAAGGTCGTACTTGTCGAGGTTCCACTGACGCATCAGAATGGTGGCCCTGTTGTCGTGGCGCGACTGGTAGAGCAGATACAGGGCGGCCGCTGCATAGAGACGCTGACGATATTGCTTGGCATCATCCTTCGCCATGTCTTGGGGGATGCCTCTCAGCGCATGGCGCTTGGCACCGAGGCTCTCCTTCGCATTCGCCTTCTCGATGATCTCAGAGGCAGCTTGCACGATGGCTCTGCCCTCACCTGAGTTCACCAACTCACCGATGATTCCGTCCACGAAGTTGGGCTTCGACGATGTCGCCCTACGATGCACCCTGTCCAGCCTCCTGAAGAGCCTGTCATTCGTAGGCCCGATGGTCGACCCCAGCTCGTCGTCGGCACCGGCTCCCGGGTTCGGATTCGCCGGCGCAAAGCCTGGATCCAGCTCCAGAGGTTCTCTCTCGATGCCGCAGTCAGAGCAGTGCTCGTGGGTATCTCCCGTTTCGGTCTCATTAGACCCGCATTCGGGGCATCTGTCAGTATTATCACGCTTGTTTTCAGTATTATCGGAAGTCATCTCTTTCACCTGTATTGCCGGCTAAATGCGCGTCTACGAAACCCCATTTCCGAGGGCGCCGTCGCCGGGATTCGGAGCGTCGGAACGGACGCCGTATAACCATACTGTCACGAGGGCGCGTTCGGAGCCAGTCTTGCTGAGTTTCTCGGCTGCTACCGCACCTCCCGGAGCACTCGTCGAGGGGCCTGACATCAGGTCTGCTCGAGTCGCCATTCCTGCAGCTTCAGGATGCCGTCGAGAATCTCCTCGCTGGTGATCCTGTCTGAGTGCGACTCCATGGCCATCAGCACCAGTTCGGCGATCTCCTCGTCGGCGTCGTCACCGAGTACGGCTTCGACAATCTCCGGGATGCCAGCACCCTCGTTGTTGGCCTTGGACTCGGTGAACAGTCCCTCCAGCCTGGCCTTAGCCTCGGATCTGTCAGCCTCGCTCATTCCTCCTCCTCCTTGATTCGGCCGTTGCGTGACAGGGTCTGCGGATCGTCGGAGTAGAGGACAGTCGGCTCTGATGTCCACGAAGAGAGCGGGCCCTCCGGCTCCAGCGAGGCAGCAGGGGACTTGGTTTGTCGGGTCATTTTGTAGTGGTCGTGCCCTAGGACGACGGCCCTCTGTAACAAGCCGGTGTAGCAACCGATGGTATCTCTGTCTGTGGAGCTCCAGTATGCATCTCGGGGATGGCTGTGAATCCAGAGTTTGAATGGCACCTTGGCGCCCTGTGGAGGCGACATTCGGACCTCGCCTGATGTGCCGATGTCGATGTAGATCTTGCCCTCGGCGTCGGTGAGTACGCTGACCTCTCGGAGCAGCCGGTCACCAATCTGCCAGATGTCCTGCCATCGTCGCTTCTTGGCCAAGCCGGAGATGTGCTCTCTGACGACCCCGGAGTCATAGTCTCCGGTGTCGATGCATGGGTCGACGAGGTTGGAAGTGTGGATCTTCGGCTTGACGCAGCCTTGCGGCTCTAGCTTCTGCTCATCCTCGGGAAGTCGGCTGAGGGTGCCAAACGTGATGTTGGCCGTCTGGGGGTAGGGCGGCAGGGCAAGGGTCTGTCCTGTCATCCACCTAAGGCTCTGCAGAACCCACTGCGCACCGTGGGCGGCAGCGAGTATGAATCCGAACTCGATGTTGCCCGAGGATATCGCATCCTCGTGCTGGCACGAGCGAGCAGGCTGGTCCGGCGTCATCCCGTCAACGAAGTCGGGGTCGACCGACGAGTCGAAGGCGATGTAGCCATCACCCAGGCACCTGAGATCGAGGAAGGTGGTGCCGCTGGAGTGGACCACTCGGCGGGCTTCGGCCGAATCGACTGCGACCACTATCAGGTCAGCGGGCGTCATGTTCGATGCATCGCGCACGTCCCACGGGCAAGCCACCACGCGTAGGCGCGCGCCCGTGAATGGGCACATGCTTCGCTCGATGGCCGTGACCTTGTGCATACCGACGTCGTCGTAGGTGAATCGCTGGTGGGCCAGGTTCTCCTCGGAGACTGTGTCCGAGTCATAAAGTCTGACGGTGATTCGCTTGGTTGACTCCAGCAGCCCGCCTCGGTGGAGCGCTGGGATCAGGGCTGATACAAGATGCGAGCCGATGCCTCCGGCACCTATGACTGCGATCTCGTAGTCGTTGTATTGGGTTTGATTGGTGTAGTTGTTATCTTGCATATTGATTCCTCGTTTGAGTTGTTGCGGCACCGCCGCCGGGCTGTGTCAGCCGGGCGACGGCACCGGGAAGTAAGTCCGGGCCCATCTTGCGGGCGGGTTTGCTCGTTGACCTCAGCAGAGACCGCCGACCAATCCAGGCACGATTCTCACGGTACCCACCGTCTCCCAGTCAGAGTCAGCCAGCTGTGCTGGTTGCATCATCTGCCCGGAGGCGAATACCCACGAGTCGCCTCGCTCCTCGACGAGCGCCATTGTCTGGTCGCGCGTGAGTTCGCGGGCTTCGTGCCCAGTCGATCCAGCAATCTCTACTGTGGTTGTTACAGTGTCCATGTGCATTTCTCCTAGGTTACAAGTCGTTCGTTAGCTGCCCTATTGGATGCCCGGGCGCGGGCAATGTAAGGAGAGAGTCTCGCAGCTGGTATAAAGCGCTGGAGATGGCATCGGTCGGCGGGTCTGCAGACTCGTGCTCGGCCATCAGTTCGTGCCAGCCCAGGTTGCGGACTCGTCGGACCTCCAGTTCGAGTTGAAAAAGGGCCTTGGTTTCGGCAAGTGACTTCTCTCTGGCGAGGTCCTTGCGGAGCAACTCTGCTTGCTGTGCTGCCCTTAGAGCCTCTTTCTTGCGAGCCTTCTCTGCCTCGTAGTGTTCGGGGTCGCGGACGAACAATATCCTATCGTCCAGAGTGGTTGGTGGATAGGGGAAGCCGGCCTCCGCCCACAGGACAAATGAGACGCAGTCGTCTATCGCTGGGACGTATCCTTCTCCCGTTGCAGCGATACAAACCTTGGTGTTCGCTCCCGTCTTGGAGTTACGCACCCATGTTTCCAGATGGCGGTCACCCTCACGTCCTCTATCATTGTCGCGTTCGTTGTTCCAGAAGCCGTTCCAGGGGGCTGGCAATCGGCGCTCTATCGTCTCAGCGACATCGAGTACGATCTCGATGTCGTCGGAGTAAGGTGCTGTGATCAGACCGACACGTGGACCCAGTTTGCACACCGTCGCGTTGATCATGACGTCTGTAAGCAGTGTCAGGCCCTTGCACTCTGGCTGGGGCATGGAGACGAAGAGATCGGGAGGGATTAGTGCCTGGTCGATTCGTTTCCACTCATCCTTGAGATTGCTGTAACTGAACTCGTTCATTCGTCATCACTCCAATCGTCTTCCAACTCAACCCCTCCAGATTCTATAGCCCGACGAAGCGGCGCCCAAACTTTGGCGACGGAGGTGACGATCTGCTTGGAGCGCGATAGGTCTTCCAAGGGATCGGCATCACTTTCCTGTTGTAGGAAGACTCGTGGCGCCTTGCTGAGAACGGACAACAAGTAATCTAGGTCATCGCACATCTCCATGCAGCGGTAAGTGTCCGCGGTGTGGACTCGATGCGGGCCGCCGCGTATGCTGCTCGATAGCGAGAAGCTCTCGACATCCGGGTCTTCGATACCGCCCAGGTGCCATGTGAAGCCGTGCGTGCCCTTGATCGATATCTCGGCTTCGTCGAATTCTAGGGTCGCACTGTATCGCTCGTCCAAGTAGGTGGCGAAGATATCGGAGACAGGGCTGTTAATCATCCCGTACGCGTGCAAGAGCGCGCTTCGAAACGAGCCTTGAGTTGGATTCACGAAGAGGTCGCGGTCAGATATCAGACCGGCGATTAGTATGCCGATGGAGTCAGTGCCGGGAATCCCCGAGTGGTCGTCTGGTTGGATGCAGGCGGCAGCGGCACAGAAGTCCCTACCTGTATA
>QOAX01000177.1 GCA_003972865.1 Verrucomicrobiota bacterium
GTCGCCGTTTTCCTTCGTGATCTTCGCTAAACCAAGCAACTCCAGGCGGCCTAGCAACTCGCGGATTTCTGAAACCAGGCTCGTGTACAACTGTTCGCGCCCGGCCTTGTCGGCGTCCGAATTCGGGCGGTTTTTTCGCGAGCGCGGATTGATCCGAACCGTCTCAGCAACCTTTTCGTCGAGCGCGATGACCTCGTGGAGCAGCGGCGACTCGGCGACGGCTTGGAGGTTGTCGTGAAACTTGGCCAGGCTGCTGGCGGTGGTGCGACCCATCTCCGGGATGGCCAGCGCGAACAGCCAGCGGTCGAGCCCCATGCCGCGCGCGCGCGCGACCGACTCGACGAGCTTGGTAGCGTTTTTCTCGCCGAACACCCGCGGCTCATCGTCGGTACCGAGATTGAGCGGGCCGAGTTGCTCGATGCTGAGGCCGAACAGGTCAAGCGGCTCGCTGGCTAGACCACGCTCGACGAGCTTGTCGGAGACGATGTCGCCGAGGCACTCAATGTCGAGCGCGGTGCGGGCGGCAAAATGCTCGAGCCGCTGCGCCGCCTGTGCTGGGCATTGCGTGTTGATGCAGCGCCACGCGACGAACGACTCATCCTTGCGGATTTCGCCGCCGCACTCGGGGCATCGGCCGCCGGTGGCGCTCTGCATGTCGAACGGCTCGGCGCCGGTCGGCCGCAGTTCCTTCACCACGCTGATGACGCCGGGGATGACATCGCCGCGTTTCTCGATGAGAACCGTGTCGCCGACGCGGATGTCCTTGCGGGCGATTTCCTCCTCGTTGTGCAGCGTGGCGCGGCTGATGGTGGAGCCGTTGAGGAAAACCGGCTCCAGCTCGGCAACCGGCGTGAGCGTGCCGGTGCGGCCGACCTGGACAGTGATCGCGTTGAGCCTGGTCTGCGCCTGCTCGGGTGCGTATTTGTAGGCCATGGCCCAGCGCGGCGCCTTGGCGGTAGCGCCGATACGGTCGCGTTGGGCAAAGCTGTTCAGCTTGATGACCGCCCCGTCGGTGTCGTAGTCGAAGCCGCCGCGCACGCGGTCGAGCTCGTCGATGGCGTCGAGCACTTCATCGACGCTGGAGCAGCACCATGTGTATTGCGGCGTGCGGAAGCCAAGCTGACCAAGCGCGTCGAGCAGGCCGGATTGCGAGTCGATCGCCGGGCCGCCGACGATCTCGCCGCTGCCGTACAGGACGATGTCGAGCGGGCGCTTGGCCACGAGCGCGGAGTCGAGCTGCTTGAGCGAACCGGCGGTGGCGTTGCGGGGATTGGCGAAGAGCGGCTCGCCGGCGTCGGCGCGCTCGCGATTGAGCTGCGCGAAGCCGGAGCGCGTCATGATCACCTCGCCGCGCACTTCGAGCACCTCGGGGGTGTGCGCTTGGCCAAGCTCGTTGAGCCGCAGGGGAATGCTCCGAATCGTGCGGAGGTTTACGGTGACATCGTCACCAGCAATGCCATCGCCGCGGGTGGCGCCGCTGGTGAACAAGCCATCCTCAAAACGGAGACCGATCGCGATGCCGTCGGCCTTTGGCTCGACGACCCACTCGAGCGGCTCACCGGGCAAAAGTTTTTGGACACGATCGACAAACTCGCGCACCTCCTCCTGCGAGTAGGTGTTGTCGAGGCTCATCATCGGCACCGCGTGCCGAACGGTCTCGAAGCCGTCGACCGGCGCGCCGCCGACGCGCTGGCTCGGCGAGTCGGCGGTGCGGAGTTCCGGATGCGCCGCCTCGAGATCGAGTAACTCGCGGTAAAGCCGGTCGTACCCTTGGTCGCTGATCGCCGGCTGCGCCTCGACATAATACGCCCGGTCATGCCGGCGAATCTCCTCCGCCAACACCGCGTGCCGCTGCTGTGAAGTGTCAGGCATCAATCAAACATCTTGCCGGGGTTCAAAATGCCTTTGGGGTCGAGAGCGGTGCGGAGTTCGCGCATGACCCGCATTTGGGCTTCGCCGGCGAATTTGGGGAGGAACTCTTTCTTGGCAAGACCGATGCCGTGTTCGCCGGTGATGGTACCGCCGAGGCGGATGGCTTCCTCAAAAATCTCATCGAACGCCTCGTGTACGCGGCGCATCTCATCCTTATTGCGTTCGTCGGTGAGGAAGGTGGGATGCAAATTGCCGTCGCCCATGTGGCCGAAGGTGCCGATTTTTAGCTCGTGCTTTTTGGCAACCTCGGCGACGAAACGAATCATGTGCGCCAGTTCGCTGCGCGGCACGGTGGCGTCCTCGAGGATGGTGGTCGGTGCCAAGCGGGCGAGTGCGCTGAAGGCGCTGCGTCGGGCGGTGGCGAGTTGCGCGGCCTCGGCGTCGTCCTTGGCCACGCGCACTTCCTTGGCGCCGTTGGCCCTGGCGAGTTCCTCCATCTTGCCGGCTTCCTCGGCGACGGCGGCGGGGTGCCCGTCGGTTTCCATCAGCAGCAACGCCTCGCAATCGAGCGGCAGGCCGACCTTCGCGAAATCCTCCACGCAATGAATCGTGGTGCGGTCGAGGAACTCCAGCGTGCACGGGATGATTTGCGCGGCAATGATGTCGCTGACGGTTTGGGCCGCGTGATCCATCGCGTCGAAGGTGGCGACCATTGTCTTCTTGGCAGCGGGCTTGGGGATGAGCTTTAGCAGCACCTTGGTGATGACGCCGAGCGTGCCTTCACTGCCAATCATCACGTCCTTTAGCGAAAAACCGGCGACATCCTTCACGCACTTGTTGCCGAGCCACATCACCTCGCCGTCCGGCAGCACGACCTCGAGGCCCATCACGTAATTGCGCGTGACGCCGTACTTCAGCCCGCGCAGGCCACCGGAGTTTTCAGCGACGTTGCCGCCGATGGTGGAAATTTTCATCGAACCCGGGTCCGGTGGATAAAACAGCCCCACCTTCTCCGCCGCCTCGGCAATCTGAATCGTCGTCACCCCCGGCTCCACGGTCATCGTGAGATTCGCGGCGTCCACCTCCAAAATCCGCTCCATCTTCACCGTACACAGCACGATGCAATCGCCGCTGGGCACACAGCCGCCGCTGAGGCCAGTGCCCGAGCCGCGTGTCACCACGGGCGTCCCGGTGTCATTGGCCAGCTTGAGCACCGCGCTGATTTCGTCCGTGCTCAGCGCAAACACCACGCACCCCGGCATTTCCTTCATCGCCGCCGTGCCGTCGAAGGAATACGGGATGAGATCCTCCCGCGCCGTCAGCACATTGTCCGAGCCGACGATGCTCTGAAGTTTGTCGAGTGTGGATTGATCCAAGGCCATACGTTGAACGGCGCAAAGTTTCCGCGACTTGGCCAAGCGGGGTCAAGTGCGGAGCCGCTTGGCCAGGCGCTGGGAATACACTGTCGATAAGCGCCGAGCAACTTTCGAAGTACTATTCGTTGCACCGGCGTTTAGTTTGGGGTTCCATCGGGCCGTGCCTGATGTGCTGGACATGCCCTCTGCCGAGTCTGCGGATCTGAAAAAGACACCGAGGAAAAGGGAGTCGCTCACCTCCATTCCGCTGGACCGGACGCCGCCCCACGACACCGCCGCCGAGCAGGGTGTGCTGGGCTGCATCCTGCTTGACCCGGAGGAAAACCTCCCGGCCTACATCGCGAAGGTGAAGGACGAGGCGGTATTTTACGACCTCCGCCACCGGGCGATCTACTCGGCATTGGTGACAATGAGCGAACGAAACTGCCCGATCGACCTGCTGACCCTGTCGCACCAATTGCGCACTGACGGGGAACTGGACAACATCGGCGGCGTGGCCTATTTGACCGAGTTGCAGGACGGGGTGCCGTCGGCGGCGAACCTGGAGTATTACTTTGACATCGTGCGGGACCGGGCACTCCTGCGGAAAGTGATTCACACCTGCACCAAGGCGATCGCCGACGCCTACGAGGGGAGCGATGAGGTGGAGAGCTTGATCGGTGAGGTGGAGCAGTCGGTGCTGGATATTCAACGTGAGCAAAGCATCTCCGACAACCCAACCATCAAGGATCATGTCAAAGACGCGATCGATAAGATTGAAAACTACTGCAGAAACAAGGGCACCATAACGGGCATCGAGACCGGGTTTGAGTATTTTGACAAGATGACCACGGGGCTGCACGCCGGCGAGATGATCGTCGTGGCGGCCCGGCCGAGCATGGGCAAGACCTCGCTGGCGATGAACATCGTGGAGCATGTTGCGCTGAAAGAGGGCTTGCCGGTGGGAGTGTTCAGCCTCGAGATGACGGCAGACGCGCTGGTCATGCGCATGCTCTGCTCGCTGGCCCGCATCAACCTGCGAGACATGCGAGAGGGATTTCTGCAAAACAGGGATTTCCCGCGAATTGTTGATGCTTCCGGTAAGCTGTCCCAGTCCGGGCTGCATATCGACGACTCGGGTGGCCTTTCGATTCTCCAGCTCCGGGCGCGGGCGCGCCGCATGTGGCAGCAGCACGGCATCAAGTTGTTTGTCATTGACTACATGCAACTGCTTCATTCTACTTCGCGCCGCAGCGGAGAGAATCGTCAGCAGGAAATTACGGAAATTTCCAGAGGTATCAAGGCCTTGGCCAAGGATTTGAGCGTCCCTATCATCGTGCTCAGCCAGCTCAACCGCGAGTTGGAGAAGGACAAAAACCGCAAGCCGCGCCTGTCGGATCTCCGTGAGTCCGGCGCGATTGAGCAGGATGCCGACCTGGTGGGGCTATTGTACAGGCCGGGCGGAGTGGATGCCGACACCAATGACGCCGACAGCGAAGCCGAGCAGATTAACCTGCTGATTGCCAAGCAGCGCAACGGCCCGACCGGGGATGTGCGCCTGACCTTTTTGAAAGGGTACACAAGATTTGAGACTTTATCCAATTTCAGCAACGACGACATCCTGGGGGGCGACTAGCCCGGCGCGTTGGCTGCGTGCGCCTGGCCCGGCGCTCATCGCCGCATTGCTGCTGCTGTCGAGCGGCCCGGTCCGCGGGCAAATCGCCGGCCCGATTCCCAAGGCGTCACCGGTTCAGAAAATAACCCTCCAACACGTCGGCCAGGCCACCGCCAGCGACGCGCTCATCCGCGCCAACATCCGCCTCAGGCTGGGCGATCCCTACTCGCGCAAGGCCAGCGATGACGACATCCACAACCTCCGCAACACCGGTTTCTTCGAGAATGTTTACGTGACCGAGAAGCAGGTTGCCGGCGGGGTCGAGGTGACCTACACGCTCGTCAGCAAGCCGGTGGTCATTGAGATCCTCTTCGAGGGCAACACCGGGGGGCGCAAGTTCCGGGAAAGCAAGCTTCGCAAAAAAATCCGCTCACGCACCGGGGAAACCCTCAGCCGCCCAAGGATATTCTCCGACACCCGCGCCATCCTCAAGGAATACCAAAAAGGCGGCTACCATCAGGCCAGGGTGGAGTACGAGGTCCGGCACGACGAGGCGCTTGGCCAAGCGACCGTCGTCTTCCAGGTCGATCCGGGGCGGAAGGTCAAGATTGACGACATCGTGTTCGAGAACGCCGTGGCTTTTTCCCAGCGCGAGCTGCGCAAGGTGTTCAAGACGCGCCGGCGCTGGTGGATGTCGTGGCTGACCGGCAGCGGCAAGTTCGAAACCGACCAATGGGACGAGGACCTCGAGATGCTCACCCAGTTTTATCAGGATGAGGGCTACATCGACTTCAAGGTTCGCGAGATAAAGTTCGGGTACCCGAAGGAGGGCCGGATGGTGATCCGCCTGGACCTGTACGAGGGCTACCGATATCAGGTCGGCAATGTCACCTTCGAGGGCAACACACTCTTTACCGAGGATCAAATACGCCGCGGGGTGCAGGTTCTCGAGCGACCGGTGGCCCCGTTTATGCTTGAGGGCGCCATCTTCACCCCCACCGGGTTGAACGAGGATCGGGACGCCATCCGGGACTACTACGAGGCCTATGGTTACCTCGACACCATCGTGCGCGTGACCAAGGTGCCCAACACTGACGAGGGCACGATCGACCTGGTTTACAGCGTCAAGGAGGGCGAGATCAGCTATGTGGAAAAAGTGGAGATTCGCGGCAACACCCGCACTAGGGACAAGGTGATCCGGCGTGAGTTGGCGATCTCCCCCGGCGAAGTGTTCGACATGGTCAGCGTCGAGTTGAGCAAGCGCCGGCTTGAGGGCACCGGGCTCTTCGAGAGTGTCGATACACAAGTCGAGAAAATCCCCGAGTTGCCCAACCGCCGCAACCTCATCGTCGGGGTGGAGGAGGGCCGGACCGGCCACCTCATCATGGGATTCGGCTACAGCTCGATCGAGGCCATGTTTGCCCAGGCAGGCTACGTGCAGGGCAACTTCGACCTGTTCAACCCGCCCTTCTTCACCGGCGGCGGGCAGAAATTCCGCCTGCAGATCACCGCCGG
>QOAX01000079.1 GCA_003972865.1 Verrucomicrobiota bacterium
CCGAGTGCCCGGGGCTGCGCAGGAAGCCGTCGGCATCCTTGACCATGAACTTGAACTGAATCCCACGGGTCTCCGAGCCGAATGCCCGGAACTCACTCTCCGAGTTGCCGCTTACCCACAGCAGCATGAAGTCGACAATGTTGGCGATATCGATGTGATCAGCCGCGTTGGTGAAGGGATTTGGCCTGGACAGAAGGCGCTTGGTTTCACTCCAGAACTGTCCGCTGCCATCGTACACATTCTCGTCGTTCCGGAAATTATCGTTGGCGTTGACCGCCTCGTAGTCATCTTCCGATCCGCCGAAGTAGCTCGAGGCCATGTCCGCGCTCCAGCGCTCGCGCAGGTGATACTGCCCCCAGTAGTTGCCATTTAGGTAGAGGTGCACGAAGCGGCCGTGCGGGGCGATGTTGCCCATGTCCAACATTGAGTCGTCGGTAAAGCGATTCGACATGTAGGCACCGCGGCTCGACATGTCGTGCGAACCGCTGCGCAGGTTGATCACGTCAAAATCCTCGGCCGGGGGGTAGTGGCTGTATTCGTAGCCGTCGAAGATGGGGTATCTCAACTTGGCCGCCCCGAACTTGGAGCGAAAGGCGACACGAAAATTCTTCTTCCGAAAGTTTGTGTAGCGCCCGCCGTAGTTGCTTAAACCGCCGTTTTCCTGGAAACCGTGGGTTCCGTCGGGGAAGATCATCTCGATCGAGGTCTGGTATTCCTCTCTGATGTTACTCCCGCCCTCGTTCAAGAATGCGGCATTAGGGGTGACCAGCGAGATGGTCGGCACCGCTTTGAACGAATCGACCATCTGCGGGCCGTAGACTCCCGACCGGGTGATGGTGGTGCGCATTTTCGGCTGGGTCATTACATCCGCTGGGAACAGGTAGGTGTGGGTGTCAATGTTGGTCGGCTTGAAACCCGGTCGGCGGGCCATGGCGCGGACGATGGTTGTACCGCTAATCTTAATCGGACCCGAGTGAATTTTCCCTCGGGTCCTGCTGGGCGCTGTGCCGTCCAAGGTGTATCGTATTTCAGCGTCCACGGTGTCCGTGGTGATCCTGACATCGAAAGGTGTTTTGAAAAAACCGCGATCGACGCTGAATTTTGTGTCACTGACAAAGCCGTCAAATGTGTCGCCGTTGAAAGTCCCCGGCGAGGGGGTTCCTAAATAACCGGGACCTCCGATTGAGGGGTCGGTGATTCGAACCGCATGCAGTTCCGGGGAAATGAGCATGTCCGAACTCGTCATGCTGGTGTTCAAGCCTTGGATCGCCAGAACATTGGCACCGGTGTTTAACAGATGAGCGTGGGCGGTGATGTTGAAGGCTTTGAAAGTGGTGGCATCACCATCGGCATGGTTGCCGGTGGCCTTGGAGTTCCAGGTTGTCGATGCCGGGGAGTTTGAAACGGCCACGCGAACGCCATTAAGGAAAGCGGCAAAGCCGTCGTCATATTTCATCTTCAAAGTGAGCTCCGAGATTGCAGGGGCGTCGGCCACATCGAAAAGGACGCGGAGGTAAAGGCTTGTGTTGACGTTGTTCAGTCTGTTGCTGAGGTTGCCGCCCGCGCCGAACTCCGGGATGTATGTGCTGTTTTCGTCATAGCCGACGCCGGTTGCGACTTCATCCCAGGCTGCGTCATCAAAGCCGATCCTGGTCCAGGTCTTGCCGAGAGATCCGTCCGCCGGCACAAGCGCGTTTGCGGGGGTTCCACTTGGGATAAGGATCGTTGTCTTCGTGTTACCTGTTTGCATGAGGCCATAGGAAACACCCTCGAACTGGGCCGGCAACGGGCTTGTGGCGGATCCAAACTCGGCAATGACAGTGGAGCCGTCGGGGGCAACGAGCGCCAGATATTCCCCGGCCTTGGCAATGTTGAAATTCGTGTGTAACTCAGAGCCGGCGCCGCTGCGGTTTTTCCCCGAGGCGAAGACCAGCAGGAACCCGCCTGCAGGGAGCTGAACGGCGGGGAGTTGCCACTTGGTCATGGCGCCTTCCTCGTCGGTGAGGAAATAGCCGTTGAGGTCAGCAGTATCCGGCCCGGAATTGAAGATCTCGATCCAGTCGGAGGCGTCGCCATCGCTGTCAAGGCGCGAGCCCCCGTTATCAGCCATAAATTCCGTGATGTGGAGGACACCGTGCGCGGTTGGGAAAGCGCACAGGCTCAGGACGAGCAGCGCGAGCGTTCTTGCGATCAGGCTTGCGGTGAGCAATGAGTCCATTTGCGATACCTTGTTATGCTCAGCCAACCAATCTCTATGATTGGAATTCCCCAGACCTCGTCGTGTGGAACATTACAAACCAGAACTAGTCGCAATCGTCTTCACAGTAAAGCCCGGGAGCGGGACGGGTTGCCCCTCCGGCTGGCTCGCCCGTATGATTGGTTTCAGCCATCAACCCTCGGTTTTGACGCTGAACGGCTTTTTGCGGCAACAGTTAAAACGCCTTGAAAACTGCGCTAATCGGGGTGATAATTCCCGCGCTATGAAATCAATACTCGTTTCAATCTTTGGAGGCTTGCTGTTGGTGGGGTGTGCAACGAGTAAAAGCCTCAATTTATCTTCCATTTCCATTGGCATGGATAAGCAGAAGGTCATTGCTTTGAAAGGAGAGCCATTCAGGGTGGCAGCAATAGATGGGCTGGAATACTTTATTTACAGAGGGTTTGACCTCAATCGCTTGCTTGATGGTAATGGAACTTTTGAAGCCTTTATCCGATTCAAAGATGGTAAAGTAGAGGCCTATGGAAGGTTAGGTGATTTCGATAGCACCAAGCATAAAGAATTGTTGATCAAGAAATCTGAAAAGAAATGAAACACCTATAATCGCAGCCGTGCTGTTGGTGGGGTGTGCTACCCCTGTAGATTACACGAAACCTCGACCTCTAAAGGCGGGAGAGGCCAGAATCGAGAAGAAGAAGAGAAATATGCCACCATCGGAAACCTCGATTGCTATCAAAAATGCTATCAGAGGAATCGAGGACTTTCTTACGATGTTTGGGACTGGCCACGGCGGCGCGCGTCATCATCCCCGTAACTAAACCAACCCACTCCACCACTTGAACGCTGAAGCCAAATGAAACACCTCCTAATCACAACAATCGCAGCTCTGCTGTTGGTGGGGTGTGGGGAGGCAAACAATCCAGAAGCAGATCGTGCGCTATTTGATGCTGTCAAACGACGGGGAAACATCGAAGCCGTCAAACAAGCCATTGCTGATGGTGCGGATGTGAATACGATGGGTGATGAAGGAGAGACTCCTTTGCATCAGGCGGCTTTAGGTGGTCACAAGAAAGTCGCCGAACTGCTTATCGCCAAAGGTGCGGATTTGAATGCGAAGAGTTATGGCGAAACACCACTAGATTTGGCCATCCGACTCGGCCAAACCGAAACCGCCGACCTCCTACGCAAAACGGCGGCAAGACGTGGAAGGAACTGAAAGCTGAAGGGAAGTAGCTTACGGGATAAGACTGTTTTTACTCAGATTGCTCTGTTCCCAAGGGGTCGTCACCATATTCATTTGAACCAGAGGTGCCCTTGGTAGCTTCCCAAATAATTAATGGAATTATTCCGATACAGGTAAAAATTATTAGAATCCACCAACCGCTTTTATTCACATCATGCAACCTGCGAACGGTAGCGCATATAGCGGGCAAGAGTGTTCCCAGCGCAACCACCATATAAACTGTACCTGTTTCTCCGAATCCAGTTCCAAAAACAGCTGAATCGATCCATTGCGATATTGTATATAGAATGAAAAGAAAAAGTTGGAAATACCAGAACTCCGACCGAGAAGCTCTTCCGTTACCATCTACATACTTACGAAAACACGTCCCAATACTTTCAGTAAAGCTCATAATAAAATGCGGTGAAAAAGAAGAATGTGTATTGTAAAGAGAAGAGTCAAGCACTTTAAGGTGGATAATTTTTTACCATGTAGCCGCAGGTTTGGCCGTTATGTCGCGCCACCCCGAAATCGCCGACCTCCTCCGCAAACACGGCGGCAAGACGGGTAGAGAATTGAAAGCTGAAGGAGCCAAGTAAGGCTATTTTACTTCACCTTTCCAGAGCGGCTTTAGATCCTCGTCATCCAACGCCATAAGCTTGCACAACGTGTGTCGCTTTTAAGCTCTTGCATCCACTGGATGGCGAGTTCTTTGGATACAAAGAATCGTTGTTTACGTTGACCGTCAACGTAAGTGGATACCCTCCACCGTGAGTTGCCGTGGTTGACTACTTTCCTAAGTTGCATCCGCTAACCATTTTTTCTGAAAGTGGATGCGTATGAAGAGCGGGTATAAAAATGCGAAGCTAAAAAAACTTAGGAAAATTGAAATTTAATGGTGCGCACTGTTGGATTTGAACCAACGACTTCTACCGTGTGAAGGTAGCACTCTACCACTGAGTTAAGCGCGCAGCCGCGGCGGCAGACTGTACGGTCGTTTCGCCCGGTGACAAGTCCTTTCCCGTTGGTCAAGCGGAGTAACCGCGGATCAACTCCAAGGCACACGAATCCAGGCTGGCTTGTTTTTATCCGCAGATTACGCGGATGAGCGCGGATGGATGTTTTTGCAACGACTATTGGTTGGCTTTTGCTCTTGGGTGGGGGTATCTCTCGCGCATGCACTCCTTGGCCAAGCGCGTTGTTGTCTCTGTGTTGTTGCTCGGCGGCTGGCTTTCGCTTGGCCAGGCGGCGGAGCGGCCGAACATTCTTTTTGCCATTGCCGATGACTGGTCGTTCGGCCACGCCGGTGCGTACGGCTGTGACTGGGTAAGCACCCCAGCGTTCGATCGCGTGGCCGGGGAGGGGATTCTTTTCCGCCGCGCCTACACACCCAACGCTAAATGCGCGCCTTCGCGGGCGATCATCCTGACCGGGCGCAACTCGTGGCAGCTCGAGCAGGCGGGAAACCACATGACGTTTTTCCCGGCCAAGTTCGGCAGCTGGATGGAACTGCTCGAGGCCAACGGCTACTCGACCGGCTACACCGGCAAGGGCTGGGGGCCGGGCTACGCCAACGACGCCAACGGCAAGCCGCGAAAGATCACCGGCCAGGCTTGGCAGAAGCAGAAGGCCAAGCCGCCGGCCCGGGCGATTTCCAACAACGACTACGCCGGCAACTTCGCCGAGTTTCTCGCCGCCGCGAACTCGGCCAAGGGCAAGCCGTGGGCGTTTTGGTACGGGGCAACCGAGCCGCATCGCGGCTACGAGGCCGGTGTCGGCCGGCGCATGGGCAAGAAGCTCTCGGACATCGACCGCGTGCCGAAGTATTGGCCGGACAACGACGTGATCCGCAACGACATGCTGGATTACTCGATCGAGGTTGAGCATTTCGACAATCACTTGGGCAGGATTCTTGCGCAGCTGGAGGAGGCCGGGCAGTTGGACAACACGCTGATCGTGGCGACGTCCGATCACGGCATGCCGTTCCCGCGCGTGAAGGGGCAGGCGTACGAGGCGTCGAACCACATCCCGCTGGCGATTCGCTGGCCGAAGGGCATCAACGGCAGCGGCCGGGTGGTGACCGACTACGTGAGTTTCACCGACATCGCGCCGACGTTTCTCGAGGCGGCCGGCGTGGCCAGGCTGGCGCCGATCATGCAGCCGTTGAGTGGCCGGAGTCTGTTCGACATCTTTCGCTCACCCAAGTCCGGCCAGGTGATCGCCAGCCGCGATCATGTGCTGATCGGCAAGGAACGCCACGACATCGGCCGGCCAAACAACTGGGGCTACCCGATCCGGGGCATCGTGAAGGGCGACCAATTGTACCTGCACAATTACAAGCCGGACCGCTGGCCCGGCGGCAACCCGGAGACCGGCTACCTGAACTGCGACGGCAGCCCGACCAAGTCGCTGATCCTCACGCAGCGCCGCGAGGGCACGTACCGTTTTTGGAATCAAAACTTCGGCAAACGGCCGCAGGAGGAATTGTTCGAACTGAAGGGCGACGCCGACTGCGTGAAGAACCTGGCCAAGTCGAAGCCGCATGCCGAGTTGAAGGCGGCGCTCAAGGAGCAGCTCTTCGCCGAGCTGCGCGAACAGGGTGACCCGAGGATGTTTGGCAAGGGCGATGTGTTCGACAACTACCCGTACTCCGGCGAGTCGACAGATAATTTTTACAGGCGCTACATGGGCGGGGAGAAGGTGCGGGCCGGCTGGGTTCGCCCCACCGACTTTGAAAAAGAGAAACTCGACTGAGAGCCCGGCCAAGGGGCAATGAGTGATTTTTCCGCTGGCCATTTGGCCAAGCGGGTGGCAGATTCACGCGCTCTTAAGTCAGAAATTTGTTCACCATGAAAAAAATAAACGCAACAATGTTGGCCTTGGCCACCGGGCTGTCGCTGGCCGGGGTGCAGGCGGCCGAGTGGGGGAACTGGCGCGGGCCGAATTACGACGGCTCGACCGACGAGGAAAACCTGCCGGCCAAGTTCAGCAAGACGGAGAACGTCCTCTGGAGCGTCAAGATGGACGGCCCAAGCGCCGGGACGCCGGTCGTCTGGGGGGATCATGTTTTTGTTTCTTCCTCCAACCCGGACGCGGAGCGCCTGACGGCGAACTGTTACGACCGCAGGACGGGCGCGTTGAAGTGGTCGCACCAAGTCGCCAAGGGGCATCGGCAGGACAACCGCAGCAATTATGCCGCGCCTTCGCCGGTGACCGACGGGCAGGTGGTAACCTTTTTTTACGGCAACGGCGAGCTGGCGACGTTCACCCCGGACGGTGAGAAACTGTGGTCGCAGAACATCCAGAAAAAGCACGGGCAGTTCGCGTTCCTGTGGACCTTCTCGACCAGCCCGATGATCCACGACGGCATCCTGTACATGCAGGTGCTGCAGCGTGACACCAAGGTCGGGAGAAAGGGCAGCGACGACAATCGCTCGTACCTGCTGGCGCTCGACCCGAAAAGCGGCAGGCAACTCTGGAAGGTGTATCGGCCGGCCAAGGCGCGCAGCGAATCGCTCGAGGCATTCAGCACGCCGATCCCGTTCCGCCACAAGGGGCGCGACGAGATCCTCATCATGGGCGGCGATTGCCTGACCGGTCACGACCCGAAGAGCGGCACGGAACTGTGGCGCTGGGGCACGTGGAACCCGACACGCATCGGCCACTGGCGGCTCGTGCCCTCGCCGGTGGCGGGAGGCGGAGTGGTGCTGGCCTGTGCACCCAAGCGCGCGCCGGTGTACGCCATTCGGGCAGGCGGGAAGGGCAACATCAGCAGCAGCGGGAAGCTTTGGAACAGTGAGGGTAGCCGTGACGGGGTGTCCAGCGACGTCTGCACGCCGCTCTATTACCAAGGCAGTTTTTTTGTGCTGTACGGCGAGGGCCGCGACAAGATGCTTTCCCGGGTGGAACCGAAAACCGGCAAAATCCAGTGGGCGACCGACCTCGATAGCCGCTCGCTCTTCCGCGGTTCACCGACCGGCGCGGATGGCAAAATCTATGTGCAGAACCACGCCGGCACCGTGCACGTGATCGACGCCAAGAGTGGCAGGGTGCTTCACAGGGCCGCGATGGGGGAGGCCGGCGATGACCAGACCCGCGCCAGCATCGCCGTGGCGCACGGCCGCCTGTTCATCCGCACTAACGGTCGCCTGTTCTGCGTTGGCAAGAGCTGATCGCACCTCCAACTTTTCGAAAGCTCTCCCGGTTGGAGGGCTTTTTTATTTCACCGGGATGGTCTGCGGGATGGCGCTGAAGAGGCGCTGAAGGTCGCGGTCGCCGCCGCGTTGGCCCGGCTGCAGGACGAGCCATGGAATCGGTTTGGCCGCAGTCTCCATCGTTTTGTTCTCGACCCAGCGCCATGACTCAGCGTGGCCGTCGGCGAACGACAGCACCGTGCCGTTGTTGTGGCGGGTCGCCGGGAAACTGATCCACGTCCACTTGGCGGTGCCGAACAGTGTCCATGTGCCGGCGTTCGCGCCGAAGGCGCTTTGCTGGATGCTCTTGGTGTGTTCGTCGATGAATACGAAAGCCTCCGAGGCGGAGGGGTTTTTGATGTCGCTGATCTTATGCCAGCATTTGTTGTAATCCCCATCCTCCGGGCTGGAACGAAAGTTCATGTACATGCTCATTGACACGCTGCGCACCCGCGGGATTTTGCCCTCGTCGAGAACCGTCGACTTGTCGGCGGGGCACTTGTAAATGCCGGATGAGTCGTTGTACTTGAAGAGGACGCCTTTTCGGATATTGCTGTCATCGATATCGGTCCATGCGTTTCCGTGCAGCCAAGTCGGCCCCTGGCTGAACCAGGCGGCCCGGCTGCTGCCGCCGGGGAGTTGTGAGTTTTCCGGCATGCCATCTTCGTGATCCCCGGCGTACATCGTCCAGCAGAGCTGAAGCTGCTTGTAGTTGCCCATGCAGTAGGCGCCGGTGGCCTTGCTTTTGGCCTTGGCCAACGCGGGCAGCAGCAGGCTGGCAAGTATCGCGATGATGGCGATGACGACCAGCAACTCGATCAGCGTGAATCCCTTGGCCAAGCGCTGACGGCGGAGAGAATGGCGGTTGGGCGATTTCATCTGGCGGCAAGCTACGCTTGGCCAAGTGGCGATGCAACCTCCGAGTTGCCTGGCTAAGCGGCAACAAATCAGCGACTAAAAATTACCCGAATCAAGTGAATGAGACCGGCTATGTTGCCTATGAATATTAGTCCATAAATCGCGCGCCAAGTCCATTGCACTTGGGTGGGTAGCGGCTCAAACGTTGCCAAAAACCCGAACACGCAGAATAACGCAACCAAGGTGAGGAACAGGCAAAAGATAATTCTGATAATCATGGCGATAAATCGTCGGCGGGAGTGTCGGCCAAGAGTTGGCGCTTGGCAATTCCCGGGCAGGCGCTACCCTCCGCCCCGCACCATGAAACATTTATTTGCAATCGGTTTGTTGACAATCGCGGCATCGGCGCAGGCGGCTACACACTATCAGGTCTTGACGAGTGCCAAGCGTGACACGCACGCGGAGAGCTGGCAACT
>QOAX01000153.1 GCA_003972865.1 Verrucomicrobiota bacterium
CCGATGGCAGCGATGGACTGGGCGCCGCGACTGAAAAACTGGCGGCGCGTGGGGTTGGGCTGGCAGTCGCCGGGGGAGCAATCGCAGTCGGGGGAGGCGTTCGTTTTGGATTTTGACATAAGCCTGATTCGTGTTTCCGTGCAAATTGGCAAAGACGGTGCAAACGGCAAATCGGTTACACCGCAAAACCTGACGAGCGCGAAGCATCCCACGATTCGCCCCGGTACGCAACAGTTGACAATTGAGCAGGTTCGTTGTGGCATTGGGCCTCCGAGGGTTCCGGACACATGAAAAAATTCAACGTCGGCGTGGTTGGCTACGGGTGGGTGGCCGGCGCGCACATCGACTCGATCAACGCCACCGGCCAGGGACAGGTCACGGCGGTTTGCTCGTCGCGCAAGCTCGACCCGGAGGAACTCAGCGCCAGGCACGGCGGCGAGATCCGGTGCCACACCGGCCTCAAAAAGATGCTCGCCGACCCGTCGATCGATGTGATCTCGGTGTGCAGCTACCCGTATCAGCACGCCCGCCAAGTCATCGCCGCCGCCGAGGCAGGCAAACACCTGATCATCGAGAAGCCGCTCGCGCTGAACCTGAAAGATTTGCGCGCAATGCAAAAGGCGGTGGCCAAGGCCGGCGTCAAGACGTGCGTTTGTTTTGAGTGCCGCTACTCGAGCCAGTTCCTCGCCACCAAGGCGGTGATCGACCGGGGGTTGCTGGGGGAAATCCACTACGGCGAGGTGGACTACTATCACGGCATCGGCCCGTGGTACGGCCAGTTCCGCTGGAACACCAAGCGCAACGCCGGCGGCAGCAGCCTGCTCTCGGCCGGCTGCCACGCGCTCGACGCGCTGCTGCTCTGCATGGGCGACGCGGTTGAGAGTGTCAGCAGCTACTCCACCGGCTCAGCGAACAGGGATTTCAAAAAATACGAGTACGACAGCAGCAGCGTGACGATCCTCAGGTTCAAGGACGGCCGCGTCGGCAAGACCGCGTCGGTCATTGACTGCATCCAGCCGTACTATTTTCACACGCACCTCGTCGGGAGCGAAGGCAGTTTGCTCGACAACAAGTTTCACTCAAACAAACTCGGCGGGCCGAGCGGTCTGGACAAAAACAAGTGGAGCGAGTTGTCGATGAAACTGGTCGACTCCGGCGACGTGAGCGACCACCCGTTCCAGACCCTGTTCGAGGCGTTCTTCGCCGCCCTGGCCAAGGGCAGGGAGATGCCGCTGACCGACCTCTCCACGGCGGCCAGGACGCACGAGATCATCTTCGCCGCCGACTTGTCCGCGAAGAAAAACCGGCCGGTGAAACTTTCCGAGCTGCGTGCCTGACCCGACCGACCAACGGCGTCGAGTCGCCATCGCCATCGCCGCGCACCCGGACGACATCGAGTTCATGATGGCCGGCACGCTGCTGCTGCTCCGGCAGGCCGGTTGGGAGATTCATTGCCTCAATCTCTCGAACGGCAACTGCGGCAGCGTCCGCCTGCGCGCGGAGGAAACGGAGGCCAAGCGCCTGGCCGAGGCGCAAGAGGCGGCCGCCGTTCTCGGCGCCACATTTCATCCGCCCTTCTCCCGCGACCTCGAGATTCTCTATGACCTCCGGCACCTACGCCGCCTGGCCTCGATCATTCGCAAGGTCAACCCGGCCATCGTGTTGACGCATTCGCCGGAGGATTACATGGAGGATCACACCAACACCTCGCGCCTGGCGGTGACGGCCGCCTTCTCGCGCGGCATGCCCAACTTTGAGGTTTCACCCACGCGCCCGCCGGTGGACGGCGAGGTGGCGGTGTATCACGGGATGCCTCACGGCCTGCGGGACTCCCTGCGGCGGCGGATCGTGCCCGGGCTGTTCGTCGATACGACCAGTGTGCTCGAAACCAAGCGGCAGGCACTCGCCGCGCATCGTAGCCAGAAGAAATGGCTCGATGTCAGCCAGGGGTTGAACTCGTACCTGCAAACGATGGAGGAAATGTCGCTGACGCTTGGCCAGGCGTCGGGGGAGTTTCAGCACGCCGAGGGCTGGCGTCGGCACTCGCACCTTGGCTTCAGCGCTGGGGAGATCGACCCGCTTGGCCAGGCGCTTGGCCAAGCGGCCTTGGCGAACGCAGACTACGAAGACGGTCTTGGTTAAGCCGCAACCACGGCTCAAGCCACCATGTCGAGAACGCGCTTGTCGTTCTCGTTAGCCACCTGAAGCAGTTTGGCCGCAACGGTCGACTGCTCCCGGGATCTTATACGTAGTTGCGCCGCCTCCGCCGGATCAGCCGTCAACGACTGCCTCAAGTTGCTCCAAGCCGACTGGAACAACTTCTGTGCGGAATACTGGACAGCAGCTACCTGCATTATCACTATCATTGTCGACTTGAGCCGGAAAAACTTAAGTTTTTTTCCCGCCTTGGCTCGCGCCGGCCACCCGCTACACTGCCGCCGTGCTGGACACGGAACTGATCCCCGCCGCCGAGTCGGACTCCAAGTGGCTGATGGTGGTGCTGCACGGGTTGGGCGACAGCATGGAGGGCTTTCGCTGGCTGCCCCGCGCGCTGAACAACTCAAGGCTCAACACCCTGCTCGTCAACGCGCCAGATGACTATCTCGGCGGTTTTTCGTGGTACGATATTTACAACAACACGGCATCCGGCGTGGAGCGCAGCCGCGGCTTGTTGTTCGACCTGCTCGACCAGCAACGTGCCGATGGCTTTGCCATGGAGCAGACGTTTCTGTTCGGTTTTTCGCAGGGCTGCCTGATGACGCTTGAAATCGGCCTGCGATATCCGCACCGCCTGGCCGGCCTGATCGGCATCAGCGGCTACGCGCACGATCCGGACAAACTCGTCGCCGAGCAATCACCGGTCGCGACGGAGCAGTCGTTCCTCATCACGCATGGCACGGCAGATCCCCTGCTGCCGCTGGCCCAGACCAAGGCGCAGATGGAGCAGTTGCAGGCCGGCGGCATTCGGATGCAGTGGGAGGTGTTCGAGAAGGAGCACACCATCCAGGGCGAAGCCGAAGTGGCGTTGATCCAGAAGTTTGTCGGGGAACGGATGCCGCCGTCATGAGCGGAAGAGCAGCCGCGCGATTGCCGGGAGCAGCAGGATGGCGAAGACCATGTTCATCAGGAACATGAACATCAGCAGGATGCCCATGTCGGCCTGAAACTGGAGCGCCGAAAAGGCCCATGTGCCCACACCAACCGAGAGCGTCAGACCGGTAAACACCACCGCGCTGCCGACTTGAGTCATCGTGGCGTCCATCGACTCAGAAAACGAGAGCCCCCTGCGCCGCTGGGCAATGAAGCAGCTGAACAGATAAATCCCGTAGTCCACCCCCTCGCCGACCCCCAGCGCCACCACCGGCAGTGTCGATGTCTTCAGCCCGATCTCCATCGCGTGCATCAGGCTGTGTGCCAACACGGAGACCAAAGCCAGCGGCAGCACGATGCACAACACCGCCCGGAATGAGCGGTAGCTGGCAAGGCACAGCAGCGCCACGGCGGCGTACACGTAAATCAAAATCGGAAACTGCTTCGCCTTAACAACCTCATTGGTCGCCGCCATCACGCCGGCGTTGCCGCCAGCCAGGTGGAACTGTGTTTTTTTAGTTCCGTTTTTTTTGTTGAACGCCTTCACGGCGGCGACGACGCGTCGCAACGTTTCCGCCTTGTGATCCTCGAGAAACACCATCACCGGCAGCACGCTGCCATCAAGATTGGTCAACCCGGTCGCCGTCTCCACGCGCCCGACGGCCTGTGCCAGCATGGCGCGGTTGAATGGCAGCACGCGCCACTTGAGGCTGCCCTCGCTGTAGCCGGAGTTGATCGTGCGCGCGATGCCGGCGAGGCCCATGACATTTTTCACCCCCTCGACGTTGGCCAGATGCCACTCGAATCGGTCGAGCAGTTCCATCACCCCGTAGTCCACCGAGCCGTCCTTTACCGTCTCGGTGAACGCGATGAGGATGTCCACGCCAAGATTGAAGTTGCCGGTGATCGTGGCGCTGTCGCGATTGTAGCGAGAATCGGGCCGCAACTCCGGCACGCCCTGGTGCAGGTCGCCGACCTCCACGCGCATGGCCTTCGAGAAACCAAGCCCAAACATCACCGCGCAAACGGCAACCAGCGGAACCGCGACCTTGGGACCCGACAATTGCGCGACCGCGTGCCAGATCTTGATCGTCCACACCTTGCGCCGGGCCACGCCCTCCCGGTACCCTTCGCGCGGTTTCTGGTACGACAACAGCAGCGGCAGCAGCAGCAGGTTCGTCAGGATGATCACCGCCACGCCGATGCTGGCCGCAATGGCCAGCTCGCGGATCGTCGGCACCGGGATGAGCAGGATGGTGACAAACCCGATCGTGTCGGTGATCAGCGCCACGCCTCCCGGCACAAGCAGTTGCTGGAACGCTGCGCGCGCCGACTTGAGCGGGTCGCCGCCGGCAAACAGCTCGGCGCGAAACGCCCGCACCATCTGCACGCCGTGGCTCACGCCGATCGCAAAGACGAGGAATGGCACGAGGATCGACATCGGGTCGATGCCGTAGCCGAGCAGGTTCAGCAGGCCAAGCTGCCACGCCACCGCCGCGATCGAGCAGCCAAGCGGCAGGGCCGCAAACCAAAAGGACTGCGCGTAGAGCCAAACCAGCAGCGCGGTCAGCAGCACGGTGATGCCAAAAAAGGTCACCACGTTGAGCGCCCCGTCCCGAATGTCGCCCATCACCTTGGCAAACCCGATGATATGCACGCCGACCTCAGCCGACTCATGCTCCACCCGCAACGCCTCCAGCCGCCGGGCGACGGCAAAGTAGTCGAGCCGCTCACGGGTGTCGGGGTCGATGTCGAGCAGGTTGGCCATCACCATCGCGCCGTTGAACGAGTCGGTCACGAGCCGGCCCATATAGTTCGACTTGAGCACATTCTCCCGCACCCGGGCCAGATCCTCATGTGTTGGATTGGCCTGACCCACTGGAAAGTCAGCCGGGACGACATTACCCCCGGTAAAGCCATCCTCGACGACCTCGGTGAACCGGACGTTCGGCGTGAACAACGACGTGACACTCGACTGATCCACGCCCGGCATGCCGTACATCGCGCCGGTCACCGCCTCGAGTTTCTTGAAATATTCCGGCGTGAAGATGTCCCCCTCTCTCGCCATCAGCGCCACCATCACGCGGTTGGCGCCGCCGAACTGCGACTGATATTTTGTGAACGTCTTGATGTAGGGGTGCCCATGTGGAAGTTGCTTCTCGAAGCCGGCGTCAATTCGTGTCTGCGTGGCAAACCCAAACAACACCACCGTGGCCAGCAGAAAAATGACCAGCATCAGTTTGCGACGACCGAACACCCACTGCTCCACCCAAGCCGCGAATCCGGTGCCGCTCATTTCGCCGCCTCCGTTTTCAGGCCGGCCAACTCGAGCCGATGCACGCCCTTGTCACTCGTCAACAGCACGCCTCCGTCAGCGGCCTGCCACAGGCTGGTCGCCGTGGCGGTCTCATCCGCCGCGATGGTGGCCAAGCGGAACGAGCGCCCCTCGTCGGCGCTGACCAGCAGCTGGCCGGCACCGGCGGTGAGCACAAGCCGGCCGTCGGCCAAGGCCAAGCCGCCGTGTAACAGCGACTGCGTTGGCGACTCGACCTGTTTCCACGCCTTTCCGTCTTCGCTGCGAAAGATGTTGCCGCGCAAACCGAACACCACCGCACCGCCCTTGGCCAAAGGCAGCGCGCCGAAGAACGTGCCTTCGTACGGCGTCGCGAGCGGTTCCCAGCGCCTGGCCCGGTCGCCGCTCCGCCGCACGGTGCCGAACTCGCCGGTCAACCACAGGCCGCCGTCCGGCGCGGCGATGATGTGGCTGAAGTGCGGGTCGTCGTCCTGCTTCGCCTCGGTCCACGTTTTGCCGCCGTCGCTGGTCGAGAGAAACTTGCCATACGAGCCAACGATGAAGCCTGTCTTGGCGTCGAGAAAAAGAATGTCGAGGTAGGCCGTCTCGGGGTCGATTTCGGCGTTGGCCTTGGCCCACGTTTCACCGCCGTCGCCGGACTTCAGAATCACCGACTGATGGCCAATCGCCCAGGCGACTTGGTCGTCGATGAGAAACACGCCGGTGAGCGTGCGGCGGGTTGGTGCGATGGTTTGCCGCCAGTTTTTGCCACTGTCCGTTGAGAGTAAAATATGACCGCGCTCACCGACGGCCAAGACGCGTTCGCCCCAGCCGTGCACGTCCAGCAA
>QOAX01000126.1 GCA_003972865.1 Verrucomicrobiota bacterium
TCTCAGATCTAGGTAAAACGTCAACTGACCTCTGCTATGGGTTTGGGTATTGCTTAGGGGCTTGACTAGATAAGGCCTCGGGGTTTCGCAGCTGAGAAAGGTCACAAGGAAATCGTAGAACTGCTAATCGCCAAAGGTGCGGATGCGAAGAATAATTTTGGCGACACACCGCTAGGTTGGGTCGAAAAAACTGAACACAAAGAAATCGCCGACCTCCTCCGCAAACACGGCGGCAAGACGGCTGAAGAATTGGCACTGATGCCTCACTTGGAATGCGGCAAGGATAAGTTGACAACCAATGTGCCGTTTGATTTTAGGTTCACTGCCAAAGCTGGGAAGAGTTACACGGTTGAAGCTACGGGAAACTTGCTGAGGTGGAACAAGGTGGAGACGATACAAGGCACCGGGTCGGCTGTTCAATTTACCGACACTCGGAAGGCACTGGAGGAAGCAGATAAACCCAGGCGACCGTGCAACAAAAGATTCAGACTCGCTCTGTGGTGGTTAACCTACCGTCTGCCGGTGCTTGATGGGGTCAACAAAGAGACGGAGGAGTTGGCGCGGAAGCACTGCAAGTACAGCGAGGCGGACTGGGCGCGGGATCGGGAGGACTTCCAGTCTCAATGGGAGCGGATGCTTAGTAAGCGGGAGAGACGGTTTCGGTGGTATCAGAAGCGCGGCAAAGTACCCGACGGCTGGACACCACCTGATCCTAATGACCCGCATTCCCGGAAGTATCCCAAGCGTGCGTTGGCGGCCACGCTGCCAAAGAAGTACCGAATGTTTTGGCGGTGCTGCTCGACCGACCGGATTACGAACTGATGGAAGATAGCGGCTAAATCCGAACCCCGAAAATGGGGGTGGGGTCTTGATTTCGGCATACCCACCGGCTGGGGATGGGTACACCCCAGTGTGGTGTAGTTGGATTGCAACACATTGCAACAGTCGGATTGCGAAAATGTGCATCTATGATGCTTAAGAGAGAGTTCAGTAAAATACGACTTCAGCCAATAGCACCAAAAAATAAGAAGCTTTTGGTGTTTTTGAATTACCGCTGTCCACGGTCTTTGACACCGTTAGTTTAGGTTCAAATCCTAGCGGGACAACCACTTTTCCCTTTCTCCCTGCAATCTCTATGTTAGCTTTTCGGCATGTTCTCGATGCTTCGACTGCCGGTCGCTGGTTTCGTTGCTATCGCGCTGTTGGACAAGGGCTATGGCGCTGAAGTAACGCTGGGCGAAACGGTCTTTACCGTGCCGGACGGCTTCACCGTGGAGCGCGTCGCGGGGCCGCCGTTGGTCGATCGCCCCATCACGGCCTCGTTCGATGAGCAGGGGAGGCTGTACGTCGCCGACTCTTCCGGATCGAATGATCCGGTCAAGAAACAGCTTGCGGAAAAGCCGCACCGCATTGTTCGGCTGGAGGATCGCGATGGTGACGGGCAGTTCGATCATTCTGTCGTTTTTGCCGAGAGGATGATGTTTCCTGAGGGTACTCTGTGGCACGATGGTTCGCTCTACGTCGCCGCGCCGCCGAGCATCTGGCGGCTGACGGATAGCGACGGCGACGGCGTGGCCGACCAGCGCGAGGAGTGGTTCGAGGGCAAAACGCTCACTGGCTGCGCCAACGACCTGCACGGGCCGTACCTCGGGCGTGACGGGTGGATTTACTGGTGCAAAGGTGCGTTCGCCGAGCAGCGCTACGCGGCGTTCCGAGGCGCCGAGCGGGTCACGAGTGCCGCGCACATTTTCCGTCGGCATCCGTCGGGTGGCCCGCACGAACCGGTGATGGTCGGTGGGATGGACAACCCGGTGGACGTCGTCTTTTCGCCGGGCGGCGAGCGGTTTTTCACCACCACATTTTTCCAGTACCCAGCGGGCGGCCAGCGCGACGGATTGGTGCACGCCATTTATGGCGGCGTGTACGGCAAGCGGCACGGCGTGCTGAACAGCCACCCGCGCACCGGCGATCTGATGCCGGTGATGGCGCACCTCGGCCCGGCCGCGCCGTGCGGGCTGGAGCTTTACGAGTCAGCCGTGTTCGGCCACGGCTTCACCGGCAACCTGTTCTCCTGCCAGTTCAACCTCAACAAGGTGCAGCGGCACGAGCTGTTTCCGGACGGCTCGACGTTTCGCACGGAAGATTCCGATTTTTTGGCCACGACCAACGCTGACTTTCACCCGACCGATGTGCTTGAGGATGCCGACGGCAGCCTGCTCGTTCTCGACACCGGCGGCTGGTACAAGCTCTGCTGCCCGACGTCGCAGTTTTGGCGGCCGGAAATCCTGGGTGCAATTTATCGCGTGAAAAAAACCGGGGCCAAGCCGCCGGGCGATCCGCATGGGACAAAGTTGAATTGGTCCAACCTCAGCACCGAGCGCCTGGCTTTGCGGCTCGACGACGAGCGGCCAGCCGTTCGGGACCACGCCATCGCGACCTTGGCCAAGCGCGGGGAGGCCGCCGTCCCGGCCCGGGCCAGGCGCCTGGAGCGGGGGAGCGGGCAGGCCCGGCTGAATGCTGTTTGGTCTCTGACTCGCATTCAAGGCGCCGCCGCTCGCCAAGCGGTTCGCGGCGCGTTCGCCAACTCGGGTCCGATTGTCCAGCAGGCGGCGGCTCACTCGGCCGGACTGCACCGTGACGCCGAGGCGGTCGATGGGTTGATTCGTTTGCTGAAAATCGCTGAGTCGCCAGTGCGTCGCGCGGTCGCCGAAGCGCTTGGCCGGATCGGTTCTGCGAAGGCGGTTGCACCATTTCTCGCCTTGACCAACGAGCCGATGGATCGCGCACTCGAGCACTCGGTCACCTTTGCGCTCATCGAGATAGGCCAGCCGGACGCGTTGCCGCTGTCGCGCTTAGCCAACCGGTCCGGGGCGTTGCGAGTGGCGCTGATGGCGCTCGACCAAATGGAGGGTGACAATTTGTCGGCAGCCGACGTGCTGCCGTCGCTTCAGTCGGAGTCGGACGAGCTGCGCAAAACGGCGGAATGGATTTGTGACCGTCACGCCGATTGGGGCAACGAACTCGCCGCGCACTATGCCGCCGAGCTTCGCCGGGTGAAGACACCGGTGGCCAGCGAGGCGCTCGCCGCGCGCTTGGCCAAACTTGCCACCGCGCCGGCGATTCAGGCCGGGTTGGCCAAGGCCTTGGGCGATGTTTCCCGCGGCAAAGCCGAGCGGCTGACTGTGCTCGCGGCGATGGCGTCCGCACCGGTTAATCCCGTACCGGACATTTGGCTCGACGCGATCGGCTCGACCACCGGGCCGCTGCAACCGGCGGCCGTGCAGACGCTCGTTAGCCTGCGCTTGGCCAAGCCGCAGCAGCAACGTGTCGCTACGATGTTGCGCCGACTCGGCCGTTCATCGGTGTTGGCGGATCGGCAGCGCACGCTGGCGTACAACGGGATTCCCGACGGGCTGTTGGCTCCGGACGAGGCGGAGTTCGATTATTTGCTTGCTCAACTCGGTGCGGGCAAGCCGTTCACGCAACGCAGCAACGCCGCCAAGGCGCTGGCCAATGCCAAACTGAAGGAGGAGCAGTTGGGCCGACTCGCGAAGCAACTCGGCAGCGTTGGCTCGGCGGAGGCGACCGTGCTTTTGCCCGCGTTTGGCCGGGGCCGTGCCGTGCCGCTTGGCCAAGCGCTGTTGGTGGTACTCGGAAAGGCGAGCTGGTTGCGCGGGCTCGACGCCGCCGTGCTGCAACAGGCCACCGCCGGTTTTGGCAAAACCGTCCAGGCGCAGGCGGCGGATTTGCTGGCCAAGGCCAGGGCGGCCCCGGTGGATCAAGCCAAACGGCTGCGGGAGTTGGCCGACCGGTTGCCGGGCGGCGATGCGCTCCGGGGCAAGGCAGTGTTCCGCGGGCCGAAGGCCGGTTGCTCGACCTGCCACTCGATGGCGTACCACGGAGGCCATTTCGGGCCGGACCTGACGCGCATCGGCCAGGTGCGAAAAAAGATGGGCCTGCTTGAGGCGATTGTTTTCCCGGGTGCCAGCCTGGTGCGCAGCTACGAGACGATGCAGGTGAGCACCAGTGGAGGCGATGTGCTGGCCGGCATCGTACGCGACCAGGGCGCGGGGCATGTTTCACTCGGGGTCTCGCCGGAAAAAACCATCCGGATCGATCGTGGCAACATCAAAAACATCGAACCGCTCAACGTGTCGCTGATGCCGGCCGGGATGGATCAAGTGTTGACCCGGCAGGAACTCGCCGACCTCATCGCCTACCTCGAGGCCAGCCGGTAACGGCTCAAAAGCCGGTGAGGTTGCGGGTGCATTCCTTGATGTGCGGATAGCGCTTGGCCTCGATGGCATAGTAGGCCTTGAGCAGATCGACCTCGAGGCCGATGTCGTCGCGGATTTTTTGCAACGGCCAGTCGATGTGTTTTTTGTAGTCGACCTTGGCCAGCGACTGGCAGTCGGAGATGAAGCCTAGTCGAACAGCGTCCTTGAATACATCCAGATCCTCATCGGTGAACTGGTAGTTCTTGGGGTAGATGTATTTGGTGAGAAAACTGAACAGGCGCTCCTCGGTGGTGGTGACGCGGTTGCTGCTGCCCATGGTGAAGCCCAGCACGAACGCCTCGTCCTTGATCATCACGCCGCGTCCGAGCAGGATGTGGATGTAGTCGTGCGTCTCGAGGTTGGTCGCGCCGTGGAAGATGTCGATGCCCGGCAGGTCGTACTTGGGGTTCTCGACGATCTGAATGATCAGCGGGACGTCGTCCTGCTCAAGGCCGAACTCGTCGAGTTGGGAATGCGCCTGCTGCAGGGTGAGGTCCGTGGTCGAGAGCGGGACAAACCATTTTTCAACTTTTTCCTCTGTCGTCATAAGCCTGATACTCCGGCGCGGATCATGACGCATCGGTGGCGGACATGAAAGGGCGAAGCCCCGCCGGAGCGACGGGGCTTCGCGAGTTCCGGGGATGGAGGCCAATCGCACCCCGTCACAAGTTGAACAAACGGACGCCTTGGGCGGATCCGTTGCGGCCACCGTGAATCGTTGCACTAACCAAACCTTCACCGTGGCAGCGTTATGATGTTGACAGGGGAGACCGCAAAAGCGTTCAAAATGAATTCATTTTGAACCGAAATCTTTTATTTTCTGACATTCTGCCGGTTGACACAGTCAGAAAAGGTGGGCTGAGTTAGTTCAATAATAACCGGGGCGAGTTCATCGACAACATCCGCAACCGTGAACCAGGCCGCGCGCTTCGAGCCGGCCTGCAAGATTTTCACCGTCCTGATCATGATCGGCCAGAGCACCTACGACATGGCCAAGGACAAGATCGAGGTTCGCAAACTTGGCCTGCTCGTGGCCAAGGGCAAAAAACAGGCGGTCGGCGTCTATGAGCTTTTGGCCAAGAAGGGCGAACTGGACGAGACGATGGCCAGGCTCGTGGCCAAGTTCGAGCAGTGCGAACACTTCGCCGAGAACCCCCCCGCCGGAGGACTGGGCTGGCGAGTGGATTCAGTTGACCAAGTAGCTGACGCACTCCCGCATTGAACCAATCGCAAACGGGCGGCAACATGCGGCCCGTTTTTCAATGCGAATTTCCGACTTCAGGATTCACTCCATCGCCATGGCCGACCCGCCGTTGCGCAGCAGCTACGGGCTGCACCAGCCGTACGCCCTGCGAAATGTAATAGAGTTGATCAGCGACGACGGCGTCATCGGCATTGCTGAGACGTACGGCGGCGACCAGCCCGCCAAGGCGCTCGAGGCGATTCGCGGGCAGGTCGTGGGCGCGTGTCCGTATCGGTTGACCGGCGACCTTTCGCCGATGGTCGAGGGCGGTGCCAGCGGATTGGAGCGTTCCCAAACTTACAACGTCCCCGGCGAAAACCCGCTCGACGCCGCCGCCCGCACCTACTCCGCGATCGAGACGGCCTGCCTCGACCTAATCGGCAAGTCGGTCGGCAAACCGGTCTGCGACCTTATCGGTGGCCGCGTGCGAGACAAGGTGGCGTTCTCCGCGTACCCGTTCTACAAGCACGCCGGCGGTGGCGGCGAGGGCGACGATCTGCGCGACGACGAATACGGTGAGGCCCTCTCGCCGGAGTCGCTCGTCGAACAGGTGCAGCAGATGAGAGCCAAGTACGGCTTTGGCTCCATCAAGTTCAAGGGCGGCGTGCTCGCGCCGGAGGTCGAGATCGAGACGCTGCGCCAACTCCGCCAGGCGCTTGGCCAAACGGTGCCGCTGCGTATCGATCCCAACTGCGCCTG